>JANMCD010000062.1:0-7117 GCA_031360905.1 Novosphingobium sp. | reverse complement strand
AGCTGAATGAATACGGGGGCCGGAGCAATCCGGCCCCCGTTTTCAATGGTGCGTCCAATCATTCGCGTCTGGCTCGAACAATGAGTCCTGACCCTGTTTGAGAACATCGTCCTCCCGGTAGTTAGGCGCGATTGTGCCCTGGTAGATAACCCGCCTGCGAAGGGCGGTTCCATGCGACAGATCCGCGCTGCGCGACCGCGTTGACTAAAAAGCCGAGTGGCGGCACCTCGCTTCTTGGCGGGCCCGGCCGGTAGCAACCGCTGTATCCGACGCTTCCTCGGCGGCGGTGGCTTGGTCCGCTGTTAAACCCGGCCGCAGATGCTGGCACGACAAGGCTGCCCAGTTGGCCAGTAGCAGCGGCGGCAATGGGCAGCGCACGCAGTAAAGCATCTCGCCGTTAAGGTTTGTCGAGAGCACTTGGGGCGACTTATCGAAAGCGAATTTCGCGATCGGTGCGGAGTGCGCGGCTTAGGCTCGCTCCATCCTGTGCGACAGTTTCTCAAAGGCGACCTTGCCGGCGAAGGGACGGATTTATCCCTTTCAGCTAACTCAGGCGGCGTCGCCGATGCCAAGATCGCCGAGCTTGCGATAGAGAGTCGACCTGCCGATGCCGAGGCGGCGGGCAACTTCCGTCATACGGCCGCGGTAATGACCGATAGCCAGACGGATCACGTCGGCCTCGATTTCCTCGAGCGGGCGCAAATTGCCGTCGGCGGTATAGAGCATTACGCCGACGCCTTCCTGCACCGCGGCCAGTGCCGGGCCATCGCGGCCGCCCAGCTTGCTGGAGAGCTGCGGAAAATCATCGGCGGTCAAGGCGTCGCCATCGCAGAACACCGCGGCACGGAACAGCACCGCCTGCAGCTGGCGGACGTTGCCCGGCCAGTCGTAGGCACCGAGCAGCGATTGTGCGCCGTCAGTGATGCCGAGTGGGCGAAGGCCGGGCTGCTCGCCGATCCGTGCCAGGAAATGGCGGGCGAGGGCGGGCAGATCGCCGAGCCTTTCGCGTAACGGCGGCAATACGACAGAGATGGGTGAGAGCGCGTCGAGCAATTCGGGAAGAAAGTGGCCTGACGCGGTAAGGTCCTTCAGCGGCAAATTGCTTGCAGCGATGATGCGGGTGTCGACTTTGAAGCTGTGCCGGACACCGATCGGACGGACGTCGCCACGATTAAGCGATTCCAGCAGCCGGTGCTGGACTGGCAGTGGCAACCGGTCGATCTCGTCAATCGCCAAGGTGCCGCCGTCGCAGTGTTGCAGCGCGCCGATTTGCCGGTCGAAGGCGCCGGGAAAGGCGCCCTTTTCGTGGCCGAACAGGATCGTTTCGATGGAATTGGGAGGCGTGACCCCGATGTTGACGATACGAAATGACAATTTTGCGCGCGGCGAGGCCGAATGAATGGCGCGGATCAGCATTTCCTTGCCCGTCCCGATTTCGCCTTCGATCAATACCGGGCCGTGCCCGCGCGCAGCTTTGGCGGCGACCGCGAGCGCGGCCCGGAAGCCCGGCACCGCACCAATCATCGATTCAAAGCCGGGGTTGGACGCCATTTTCTCGGTGAGCGGCGCAAGCTCGTCGCGCGGCGCCTCACGCGTTGTCACGGCGCGCAGCGCCTGCATCAGCTGATCGGGCGCGACTGGCTTGATCAGGTAATCGCTTGCGCCGGCCCGCATAGCTTCGACCGCGAGCAGCGGTGACGCGCTGGTTGTGAGCATCAGGATTGGTAATGCCGGCCTGCGGGACTTGAGCTCGGCAATCAGCGAACAGGCGTCGTCACCCGGGACCCATTGATCGAGAATGATCGCACTGAGTTGCATGCCTTGGCGGGTGCCAAGAGTTGCTACCGCGGTTTCGGCATCGCAAACCACGAGCGTGCGCCAGCCCTCGCGTGCGGCGAGCGCTGTGATCAACCGGCTCTGCGCCGGCTCATCGTCGATCAGCATCAGATAGCGCTGCTCGAACTCGCTCATCTCGCCCCGTTTCACCCTGTTCGGCCAATTCTGCCCACCAGAACGCTAGCGCAAACGTGTGAAGAGCCGATTAAGTGTGGCTGTTTGTGTTGAGATTGCACCACCAGCACTTGAGCCGAACGCAATGCCGCGATAGACGGGGCAAGCAGGCACACCATTGAAGTTTTGGGGATCAGGCAATGACATCGGGCAATGACATCAAGGCGGCCGAATCAACCTACGGCGGATTCCTGACTATGCTTAAATGGGGGGCCGTGAGCGTAGCAATCGTCGCGGCAGTCGTTATCACGCTAATTTCCTGACCGCCGCATGTCCGAAGAAATTCGCATTGCCGTTCTGCGCGAACGGGCGATCGGCGAAACGCGGGTCGCCGCGACGCCCGAAACGGTGAAAAAGTTCGTCGAGCTGGGCGCGGTGGTCGCGGTCGAGAGCGGGGCCGGCACAGGTGCGGCGATCGCCGATGCCGATTATGCCGCGGCCGGGGCGGAAGTGGCGGATGCGGCCCGCGTTGCCAGCGGTGCGGACATCGTTCTGAGTGTCCAGGGTCCCGAACCCGGTTTGTTGACAGGCGCCGCGGGTGGGGCCTGGATCGTGGGTGCGCTCGATCCGCTGCGCCAGCGTGAGCGAATTGGCGCCTATGCCGCCGCCGGGTTGGAGGCGCTGGCGATGGAATTCATGCCGCGCATCACCCGCGCCCAGTCGATGGACATACTCTCCAGCCAATCGAACCTTGCTGGATATAAGGCGGTTATCGCCGCCGCAGATAATTTCGGCCGAGCCTTTCCGATGATGATGACGGCGGCCGGCACGGTGAGCGCGGCGCGGGTGTTCGTCATGGGTGTGGGGGTGGCCGGGTTGCAGGCGATCGCCACCGCCCGCCGGCTTGGCGCGATAGTCAGCGCCACCGATGTGCGCAGCGCGACCAGGGAACAGATCCTGTCGCTCGGTGCCAAACCGATCTTCGTCGAGGCCGTCGCCGGGATCGAGGGTGAGGGTGCGGGCGGCTATGCCACGGAAATGTCAGAGGAATACCAGAAGGCGCAGGCTGAGCTGGTCTCGGCGCATATCGCCAAACAGGACATCGTCATCACCACCGCGCTGATCCCGGGCAAGCCCGCACCGCGGCTTGTCACGGACCCACAGATCGCGAGCATGAAGCCGGGCAGCGTGATCTTCGACCTGGCGGCAAGCGCTGGCGGGAATGTCGAGGGTACGGTGGCGGATCAGCTGGTCGAGCGGCACGGCGTGAAGATCATGGGCTTTTCGAACGTGGCAGCGCAGCTACCGGCCGACGCTTCAGCACTTTATGCGCGGAATTTGTATAACTTTCTGAGTGCGTTCTGGGACAAGGATGCGGGACGGCCGGTGCTGGACGCGGAGATCGGCGACGCGGTCAGGCTGACGTCGGGGGGCAAGGTTGTGCATGAGAGGCTGGCGGGGTGAAAGTCGAAGCCTTCTCCCATTGGGTGCAGCTCAAATTGAAGGCGGGAATGGCCAAGCGAGAGGCGGTTGGCCAGATTACCGGTTATATGGGCGACCTCATGGCAGAGGAGCCAGATACGCCTGTTCGCGGAATTCTGGTCGCGGCGGATTTCGACAAGAGTTGCCAAAGCGGCGTGCGGGCAATTCCCGCACTTAGTCTGAAGCGCTATCGCTTCTCATTTACATTCGAAGAGGCTTGACGTGGGCTTTATCTTCGCGGGTAGCGGAATCGCTGGTTGTACATTGCGCTGTTGCCCCCCTCCGTCAGCCCGGCGGGCTGCCACCTCCCCCACAGGGGGAGGATTTCAGTTGGATAATTAAATGGAATTCATCTCGATCCTATCGATCTTCGTGCTGGCCTGCTTCGTCGGCTATTACGTAGTGTGGAGCGTCACCCCGGCGCTGCACACGCCGCTGATGGCGGTGACCAACGCAATTTCGTCGGTGATCGTCGTCGGCGCGCTGATCGCGGGAGCTGCGTCCGGATCGGGCGCGGCGAAGTGGTTGGGCCTGCTCGCTGTGGTCTTCGCCAGCGTCAACATCTTCGGCGGGTTCGCGGTGACCGCGCGGATGCTGGCGATGTACAAGAAGAAGGACAAGGCGCCCCGTCCAACTGGGCCCGCCGCCGAGGGAGGGCCGAAGTAATGCACTCCGCTCCTCCGGCCTGGGCGCTGCTTGCCTATCTCGTCTCGGGCGTGCTGTTCATCCTCGCGCTGCGCGGGCTGTCCTCGCCCGCCTCTTCGCGCGTCGGCAACCGCAACGGGATGCTGGGCATGACCATTGCGGTAATGACCACCTTGCTGCTCAAGGCCCCGATTCCCCCGGGCGGCTACCTGCCGGAGCCGACGCCGGGCGATCTGGTGATCCTCGGCCAAATCCTTGGCGCGATCGCTATCGGCGGGGCGATCGGCTGGGGAATCGCGCGCAAGATCAAGATGACCGACATGCCGCAGCTGGTAGCTGCATTCCACAGTCTGGTGGGATTGGCGGCGGTGCTGGTCGGCTGGGCGGCCTACCTCGACCCCGAGTCCTTCGGCATTCTGGGTGATGACGGCCTGATCTACCCGGCCAGCCGGGTCGAAGCGGGGCTGGGCATCGCCATCGGGGCGATTACGTTCTCGGGCTCGGTGATCGCCTTCCTTAAACTCGCCGGCAAGATGAGCGGCGCGCCGATCATGCTGCCGGGGCGGCACGTGATCAACCTCGGCACGCTGGCGGCGATAGTCGGCCTGACCGCGTGGTTCACCCAGGACCAGGGCCTGTGGGTGATCGCCACGCTGACCGTGCTCGCCTTTATCATCGGCTTCCTGCTGATCATCCCGATCGGCGGGGCGGACATGCCCGTCGTGGTCTCGATGCTCAACTCGTATTCGGGCTGGGCGGCGGCGGCGATGGGCTTTACGCTGCACAACACCGCGATGATCATCACCGGGGCGCTGGTCGGCTCGTCGGGAGCGATCCTGTCGTACATCATGTGCAAGGCGATGAACCGCAGTTTCATCTCGGTGATCGCCGGCGGGTTCGGCGCGGTGTCGGGCGGCGGGGAAGCGGCCAAAACCGACCGCCCGTGGAAGCGCGGCAGCGCCGAGGATGCGGCCTTCCTGCTCAAGGAAGCCGAAAGTGTCATCATCGTCCCCGGATACGGTATGGCGGTTGCCCAGGCGCAGCACGCGCTGCGCGAGATGGGCGAGCGGCTGAAGAAGGAAGGCGTCTCGGTCAAATACGCGATCCACCCGGTTGCCGGGCGAATGCCCGGTCACATGAACGTGCTGCTGGCCGAGGCCAATGTACCCTACGACGAGGTGTTCGAGCTGGAGGACATCAATTCCGAATTCGGCCAGGCCGACGTGGCCTTCATCATCGGCGCCAACGACGTGGTCAATCCAGCGGCCAAGACCGACAAGGGCTCGCCAATCTATGGGATGCCGGTGTTCGATGTCGAGAAGGCCAAGACCATCATGTTCATCAAGCGCTCGATGGGCGGGGTGGGCTATGCCGGCGTCGATAACGAGGTGTTCTACATGGACCAGACGATGATGCTGCTCGCCGACGCCAAGAAGATGGTCGAGGACATCGTCAAGGCCCTGCAGCATTGAGCCAGCCTATGCCGGGGTAGGCGAAAAAAACGGCCATCCCGGTAACGCCATGTTCAGCTCGGCTCTTCACCAGTGAATTCGCGCCTCAGTCTGGACGGAGGCGCCCGGCTTGCGGTATCTGGCCGTCAGCGGGGGCTAACACGTTTCTCCCGGAAAGGATCGAAACTTGCGTAAACTCGGCCTCATTGGCGGCATGAGCTGGTACTCGACCCGAACCTATTACGAACACATCAACCGGCTGGTCCAAGCCAAAGCGGGCAAGCAGGCCAGCGCACCGATGCTGATCGAAAGTCTCGACTTTTCCGATCTGGTACGCCTGTCCACGCCGCAGGACTGGGACCGGGCCGCCGATATCGTCAGGTCTTCGGCCCAGCGCCTCGAAACGGCAGGGGCAACCGCGATCATCATCGGCACCAATTCGATGCACCGGGTCTATGATGCGGTTGCCGCGGGCGTTTCCGTGCCGATCATCCATATCGCCGAATGTGTCGGTCAACGCATGGCGCAGAAGCGCGTGCGCAAGGCCGCGCTGCTTGGCACGCGCAATGTCATGCTCGAAAACTTCTACCGCGAGAAGCTTATCGCCCATGACATCGCATTGCTGCCGCCGGAAATGGCTTTCGTCGAAACTCTCGACCGGGTGATTTATGGCGAGCTGATCTTCGGCAAGGTGACCCGCCAAACCGAACGCGAGCTCAAGACGATCATCACCAATCTGGAACAGGACGGGGCGGAGGCAATCGTGCTCGGCTGTACCGAACTCGAAATGGTGGTCCCGGTCACCGCCAATGTCCTGCCGATCTACGATTGCACCCGCATCCATGCAGAGGCGGCGGCGGAATGGATTCTGGGGTGATCCGTGCGCCCTTCGCGTCGGACCCCGCCCGTTCGCGGGGCCGGGAGTTTCCGCTGGAGGTCGCCCTTGTCCGCGGCCCGCGCAGCGATTACCAGCGTGACCGCGACCGCATCATCCACTCGATCGCGTTCCGCCGCTTGCGCCATAAAACCCAGGTCTTCATCGCCCCCGACGGCGATCATTACCGCGTCCGCTTGACCCACAGCCTCGAAGTCGCCCAGATCGCCCGCGTGATCGCCCGCGCGCTCGGGCTCGACGAAGACCTGACCGAGGCGCTGGCGCTGGCGCACGATCTTGGCCACCCGCCGTTCGGCCATGCCGGCGAGGAGGCGCTCAACGCGGCACTCCACGGCGCCGGAGGCTTCGATCACAACGCCCATTGCCTGCGCACGGTGATGCGCCTCGAATCGCCCTATTGCGAACACGATGGGCTCAACCTTACCTGGGAGATGCTGGAGGGGCTGGCCAAGCACAATGGCCCGGTCGGCATGGTAAACTGGGCGCTGGCCGAGCTTGATGCCGCATTTCCGCTCGAGCTGCGCAGCTGGCCGTCGCTCGAGGCGCAGGTGGCGGCGATTTCGGACGATATCGCCTACGACAATCACGATATCGACGATGGCCTGCGCGCCGGTTTCCTCACTCTCGATGAATTGCTGGAACAGGATTTCGTCGCGCGGGAATGGCGGCAGGTCGAGCAGCGCTTTCCCGGCGC
>JANMCD010000042.1:0-2873 GCA_031360905.1 Novosphingobium sp. | reverse complement strand
CGCGCCGCCGCTGCGCCATGATCGGGCGGCTGCGACCAGTTGGCGCGGGCCAGCGCATGTCCGTTGGACATAGCCGCTTGAAGCTGCACCGCCTCCGCCATCATCACATAGAGCGCGCCGGTGCGGTCGCGGTAGAGGCCGAAGTTCTTGTCGCAGCTGTAGGCGACCATCGCCTCGGGCACTGAAGCGATCACGCGGCGCACGCCATAGGCATCTTCCTCCATGCCCACTCCAAGCCCTTGATAGGCAAGATCGAGGATCGGCAGCAGCCTGGCCTCGGCGATCAGGCCGGCGATCTCATCCCAATCGGCGTTGGCATAATCGATGCCGGTGGGGTTGTGGCAGCAGCCGTGCAGCAGGATTGCGTCGCCTTGCGCCGCTTCGGCGATAGCGGCGCGCAGGGCCACCATGTCGGCCGCGCCGTCGCTCGCGGCATGGGTGAACGTTTTCATGCCCATGCCAAGGTCGGCGCAGATCTGGGCGTGGTTGGGCCAGCTTGGCACGCCCATCCACACATTCGCTACCTGCGATCTTTTGGCCATCGCCAGCGCCAGCCGCAGCGAGCCGGTGCCGCCCGGCGTCTGCATGCCTTCGATCCGGCCATTCATCGTCGGATTGGCACCGCCGAACACATACGGCATCAGCGCGGTAACGAAACCCATATCGCCTTCCGGCCCAAGATAGGCCTTGGAATCCTGTGTCTCGACCAGCAGCTTCTCAGCCGTCTTGATTGCGCCGAACACCGGCGTAACGCCCTGTCCGGTGCGGTAGACACCGACGCCGAGGTCGATCTTGTTGGGCCGGGGATCGGCGTTGTGAAGTTTGATCAGCGCAAGCAGCGCGTCAGGGGGTTGTTGCTGAAGGTTGGTGAGCATGGCGGGCGGGCCAATAGCCTCCCGAGCCGCGCCGAGCAAGAGGAGTGGCAGCCGGATACGCAGTTCCGCCGATGCGCAGGCTAACTCCGGCTTTGCCACAATGGGTGCAGACACTCCCGCCATGGGCACGCAGCCGACCAGTCCGCGACAAGCTCCTGTCGGCCGCCGCCGCCACAGCCGGTTGCGCCTGTGTTTCGAAGCCCGGCTGATCACATTGGACGGAACTATGCCGGCAACGCTCCTTGACCTGTCGCTTACAGGCGCCAGGGTCGTCACCAGCCGCAACGTTCCGACAAGCGGCAATGCCGTGCTCGCATGGGACCGGTTCGAAGCCTTCTGCACGATCGCCTGGGCCCAAGGCGAGCGCTGCGGACTCGATTTCGATGAGCCCCTGCATCGCGATGTCCTGCTGGCCACCCGCGATATAGCCGATACCGACCCCGACCGAAATTCGAACCGTGCAGCGGAGCTGGCCTGGACAGGGGGCTTCCTGCAATGAATACCGCAACTCCGCGCCGTCGGTGCTGGCGCAACATTTTTGGAGGACTGGATCTCGCTCGCGGAATGCGGTCTAAAACGGCAGCCATTTCTGCTTGTGCGAGAATTTCATGTAGCCGGCATTGATGCCAAGCCGCAGGCCGGCCCCGGTGCGCACCGGAATCAGCACAATATCGCCCCGCCGCATATAGCTGACATGGAAGCCCGCTATGAAATACGCTTGGCCCTCGCCGGCGCCGAAGCGGCGATAAAGATCCTCGGTGTCGTGAAGATTATAGACCAGGACGAAGGACTTGGCGGCATTGGCCCCGGCATCTAGCCCGATCGACGGTCCGGTCCAGTAGACTGGCTGCTTTCCTTCGATCTTGTGATGCAGGGTGCCCGAGCCATAGCGCAGGCCCACGATCAAGGCGCCGCCCCCTTCACGGCCAACGATATAACCATTCGGTTCGCCCTGTTTGCGCAGCAAATCCTCGATAACGCCTGCCAGGCCCTTGGCCCCTTTGCCGAACACGCCTTCTGCGGCGCCGATGAGATCGTCCTTGCGGTATGTGGCGCCGGGAGCGGAAGGCGCGGCAGTGGACGCGGCTGTGCCGGCGGCTGGCGCAGGCGCTTTCTGCTGATCAGGGCCTGCAACCGCAGTGGCCGGATCGGCTGCGGCATCGCCCGAATAGCCCGGCAGCGGAGCCAGGATTTCCGGCTCCGGAGAAGTGATGACGCCGGCCGGGGATGGGGCAGTGCGGCCGGTCGCTCCGCCCGCCGGCGAACTCGGTGTCTGCGCCAGCGCGTGCCCGGTCAGCATCGCCGCCAGGACCAGCGCCAGCCAGCGCGACCCTGCGCGCGACCTGGAATTGCTTGATAGCGTCATTGCGATTTGCCCCTGTTGATACCGCCCTCAAGATTCCTCCGCGATGGTCAGTCGCGTCATGCGCCCAACCGACAGCAGTCTGGCCCACTTGAAAATCCACCACCCGCCGCCCTGCAACGCCCACGCGACGAACCGAGTCAGATTTGCGTCCGGACGAGGGGGCAGCGCCAATTTATCCCGCCGCAGACCCTCTTGCCGCCTCAAATGACCGCCGCTATAGGCATCCCTCGCTGCTGCGATCCGGAGACGTGGGTGAGTGGCTGAAACCAACGGTTTGCTAAACCGTCGTGCTGATAATTCGGCACCGAGGGTTCGAATCCCTCCGTCTCCGCCAAAATACCGTGGCACCGCCATCATTGCTGTCCGCCGCCCTCGTTTGCCGGTCGGCCCCCGCAAATGGCCCAGCGCTTTTACAAGCATTTGGCCTCCGCGGTACATCATCATTTCCCGCTGCGGCACGCGATAACGCTGGTTCGCTTCCGCTTGGAAATGCTTCGTAGATCGGAACTTTCGTCGGCTCCATTCGTAGTATGCCTGACAAAAAACAGATTTTGGCTTCCTACCAACTTCGGGGCATGAGCCGTGGACATGTTATCAGGGTTAGATACGGGGCGCGGCAACACAGGCGCGCC
>JANMCD010000205.1:0-2446 GCA_031360905.1 Novosphingobium sp. | reverse complement strand
GAAATCGCTCACCCAGCTAACCGGCTTCGTCATCCTGAACTTGTTTCAGGACCCATTTCTCGGCTTACTCGGAGCAAGCAGTGGCAAGCCCAGCCCCACCGCCAGGTCCGCCCAATGCGGGTTGTTCGCGTTGATCAGGTTGATCTTCTACTGCCGATGCCAGCGCTTCAATTGCTTCTCGCGCAGGATCGCAGGTCCCATCTCGCCGAACAATTCGTTATGAACGAGCATGTGGACGCTATAGCGGGAGGTAAATCCGGGCAGCGCATCGTTGCGATGCTGCCACAGCCGCCCGACGAGGTCGGACGTGACCCCGATGTAGATCGTGCGATAGGGCCTGCTCGCAAGGATATAGACGCAGGGGAGGCGCTCTTGCGGCACGGACCTGAGCTTGCGGCGAAATGGGCCCTGAAACAAGTTCAGGGTGACGAAGTTGGTGGGGTTGATCATTGATGGCCACCGCCACCCCCCCAAAAAATTCCGACCTCGGCGTGCGGACAGCATCAGCTGCGGTGATGCTCGCGGTGGCCGGGACGGCGCTGTGGTTGGGAGGCTGGTGGTGGGCTGCTTTCGTTGCAGCCGTCGCTACAGGCGCTCTTTGGGAATGGCGTGGATTGGTACGCGGTTTTGTTGAGGAACCCCTTGCTCACGCAGTTTGGGTGGCGGCCGGTGTACTTTACATCGGAGTGGCGGCGGCTGTGTTGCTGGCATTGCGTACGGACCAGTTCACCATCTGGGCGGTTGCAACCGTGGTTTTGGCCGTCATAAGCACTGACACTGGTGCCTATTTCACGGGACGCACGCTGAAGGGACCGAAGATTTTCCCGGCAGTCAGCCCGTCAAAGACCTGGTCCGGTTTGGCGGGAGGTATGGCGGGAGCAACTGTAATGCTTTTTCTGATTTCACAGTCTCACGTCCTGCAGCGAACAGAGGCGGCATCTGGTGATGCGGAGTTCTATCTCCATCCATTCCTTGATTGGAAAGTCGCGCCTTGGGCTGGCATCGCTGTTGCGATCGTCGCCCAAACCGGCGACTTCTTCGAAAGCTGGATGAAGCGCCGGGCAGGGGTCAAGGATTCGGGCAGGCTGATCCCGGGACACGGTGGATTGTTCGACCGCGTTGATGGCTTGTTGGCAGTCCTGTTTGTAATTGGCGTTCTAGCCCTCGCCGGGACTGTGACGCAATCGTGACCCAACGCACCATCTCTATTCTCGGCGCGACCGGTTCCATCGGCGCATCGACGCTCGACTTGATCCGGCGCGAGCGGGACAAGTGGCGCGTGGTTGCGCTCACTGCCCATTCCAACGCCGCCGAACTGGCAAAACTCGCCCGGGAATTTTCTGCTGAGCTAGCCGTTGTTTCCGATGAGCACTGCCTCGCCGCCTTGCGCGAAGCCCTCGCCGGATCGGGCATCGCAACCGCAGGCGGGACGTCCGCCCTCATCGAAGCTGCGTCCCGCCCCGCCGACATCACCATCGCCGCCATCGTCGGCTGCGCTGGCCTCGCCCCGACGATGGCAGCCATAGAGCAGGGCGGCACCATCGGCCTCGCCAACAAGGAATCGCTGGTTTCCGCCGGCGAAGTACTGACCGCAGCCGTCGCCCGCCACGGCGCGACGCTGCTGCCGGTTGACAGCGAGCACAACGCGATTTTCCAGTGCCTTGCTGGCAACGATCTGGCCAACGTCCGCTGGATCACCCTGACAGCCAGCGGCGGACCGTTTCGTGACTGGACACACGAACAACTCGCCCACGCCACTCCGGCACAGGCGGTAAAGCACCCTAACTGGGACATGGGCGCCAAAATCAGCGTCGATAGCGCCACCATGTTCAACAAGGGGCTGGAGCTGATCGAGGCCTTTCACTTGTTCCCGGTCGGACTTGAGCGGCTCCGGATCATCGTCCACCCGCAGTCAATCGTCCATTCGATGGTCGAATACCGGGACGGCTCGACACTTGCCCAGCTCGGACCCGCCGACATGCGGGTGCCGATTGCCTCGACGCTCGCCTGGCCCCTGCGGATGGACACGCCCTGCGATCCGCTCGATCTTGCCGCGATCGGGACACTTACCTTCCGCGCGCCGGATGAAGAGCGCTTTCCCGCCACCCGGCTGGCCCGGCAGGCGGCGCAAGCGGGCGGGGCGGTGCCGGCGGTGCTCAACGCCGCCAACGAAATTGCCGTGGCCGCCTTCCTAGCGGCTCAGATTGGGTTCACCCGCATCGCCGCACATGTCGAGGATGTGCTATGCAGCTACGCGCCGCCCGCGCCGTCTTCGCTCGACGAAGTGATAGCGGTCGATGCCGAGGCGCGAGTCCGGGCGCGGGCGCTGATGGAGTTTGTCTGACTTGCTCGAATCCCCCTCTCTGTTGATAACCCTGTTTGCGTTCCTGCTGCTGCTCGGCCCGCTGGTGGTGGTCCATGAGCTTGGCCATTATCTGGTCGGCCG
>JANMCD010000263.1:0-3611 GCA_031360905.1 Novosphingobium sp. | reverse complement strand
GCCGGTTTCGGCCATGTAGTTGAGATCGTGCGCGGCCACGCCGCTCTTGGGACCAGACTGTCCCCAGCCCGTAATCGAACAATAAATGATCCCGGGATTTATCGCCCGCACTGCATCGGCACCGAGACCGAACCGCGCCATGACGCCCGGGCGAAACTGCTCGATAAGGATGTCGGCGCGTTCGATCAGCGGGCGAAGCGTCGCGACCACACCGGGTCGCTTGAGGTCGATTGCCAGGCTGCGCTTGCCGCGGTTGAGCAGATGAAAATTGACGCTGTCGGCATCCACCTTGGGCTCATACGAGCGCATCTCGTCGCCCTGTCCCGGCCTCTCGATCTTGATCACTTCGGCTCCGGCTTCGGCCAGCATGAGACTTGCCAGCGGCCCGGGCAGCAAGGTGCTGAAGTCGAGCACCAGAAGCCCCTCGAGCGGCCTCACCTCAACGATTCTCCATCACCGTGCTGCGGCGTCATGTCCCGGACCGGATCATGTCCGCACACCGCTCTCCGATCATTATGCAGACCGAATTGGGATTCCCCGACGTGATACTCGGGATAACCGATCCATCGGCGATGCGCAGTTTCCCGATTCCGCGCACACGCAATTGGGAGTCGACGACGGCATTGTCGTCGCTGGCGGCTCCCATCCGGCAAGTACCCACATGATGATAGCCGGTGCTCGCGGTGGCCCGGATATGGTCTTCCAGTCCCTGATCGCTTTCATCCGACAGGTTTGGCTGAAGCGGTTTGCTACCGAGCGCGCGCAGCGGCGCGGCATCGCCGATCCTGCCGATCAGCCTGAGGCCATCGACGGCGGTCTGCATGTCGCGCGGGGAGGAGAAGTAGTTGGGCGCGATGTGCGGCGCCTCGCGCGGATCGGCCGATGCGATGCGGACGCTCCCCCGGCTTTCAGGCCGGTTCTGATAAAAAGCGACCTGGAAACTCGATTCCGGCAACAGCTCACCCGAATAGGTGTTTGCTTCGAACGGCATGAAGAAGATCTGGATGTCGGGATCATCCAGCCCCTTGCGTGTATGGGCAAAAGCGCCGGCCAGCGCCGCGCCGACTGCGAGCGGCCCGGTGCGGTTAACGATATAGCGCAGCCCGGCAAGTCCTTGCGAAACTAAACTGCTCATCGTCGCATTGAAGGTGTGCGGGCTCGCCGTCGTGTAGGATCGCTTGGGCAGGATGTGGTCCATCAGATTTTCGCCCACGCCGGGCAGCTCGTGGGCGACCGCGACCCCGCTGGCGCCAAGCACTGCTGCCGGACCGATGCCAGACAGCTGCAACAATTGGGGTGTTGCGAACGAGCCGGCGGCGAGCACGATCTCACGCCGCGCGCGGGCGCGATGTTGCTGGCCACCGCGCTCATAGAGGACTGCGGACGCCTCACGACCGTCCAGCTCGAGCCTGGTGGCGAGCGCATCGGTGACGACGTGAAGGTTCCGGTTGCGGCGCGCCGGCTTCAGATAGGCGGTCGCGGTCGAGGATCGCCGGCCCTTCCAGGTGGTCAGCTGGTAATAGCCGGAACCCGCAATGTCGCGCCGGCAAAAATCCGGCGTTCGCGGAATGCCGACTTCCGCTGCGGCATCGAGGAACGCTTCGGCGAGCGGGTTCATCCAGCGAGAGTCTTCGACCCCGACGGGCCCCTCATCGCCATGAAACTCGTCCGCGCCGCGCTGCTGGCGCTCCGATTTGCGAAAGTAAGGCAGGACTTCTTCGTATGACCAGCAATCGGCGCCCATCTGTCGCCAGACCGCATAGTCCGATGGCGTGCCGCGCACATAGATCATGCCATTGACCGAGCTCGATCCGCCCAAAACCTTGCCGCGCAGCGCCGAAATGCGGCGGCCACCGAGGTTTGGTTCCGGATCGGTCTCGAAATGCCACATGAACTTTGGATCGGGCAGCACCTTGGCGAAGCCCATCGGCAGGCCGATCCAGCGGCCGCTATCCTCTGGTCCTGCCTCAAGCAGGAGAACACTGTTGCGGCCGTCCTCACTAAGCCGGGCTGCAACCACCGCGCCACCCGAGCCTGCGCCGACCACCACGAAGTCATATTCGGTTTCAGCGATCAGCATCCTGTCCACCCATCCTCTCGCGTCACCGCACGTAGAGGCGGAGAGATAGTCAGATATGTTCTTTTCGCATATCCCTTATTTAATTCATGTCGGGATTTAGAGTGGACTGCCTTGACGGGCATCTCGGCCCCGCGACCAGGCTACAAGTTCATTGGTGCGGCAGCTGACGAAGGCGCCGTGACCGGGAACCTATTTCTGCTCTGCGGTGTATATCCCTCGATTGCCGACGCTGCATCGGGTTGATGGTTATGCGGCAGCAATGTCACCCAACATGAGGAGGAAATGATGCCACTTCTCAGAGGAACCAGGCAGTCAGACCAGCTTCAGGCCACAAACGAGCCTACTCTTATTCTTGGTCTTGGCGGCAATGACCTGCTGCTTGGGGGCGACGGAGACGACATCATCCGTGGAGGAGGCGGAGACGACCATATTGAAGGCGGCTTCGCCGGCGGCAATGACGTCCTCTTCGGCGGTCGTGGCAACGACTTCCTCGTTGGGGTCGACGGTGACGACTCCCTTTTCGGTGGTTCGGGGCAGGACCATCTGGACGGCGGTTCCGGCAATGACTTCCTCAACGGCGGCTCCGGAGACGATCTGCTGTTTGCGGGCGAGGGAAATGACATCGTTCAGGGTGGTGCAGGAAACGACATCATGCGGGGCGGCCCTGGCGATGACACAATCAGCGGCGGGCGAGGGTACGACGTCTTCATCTTTGAGGGGCCGGCAGTCTCCTTGGACCCTACGCCCGGTCACGACACGATCCTGGACTTTCAACGCGGGCAAGACAACTTGCGATTGGAGTTGTTCGGGCAAGTGAGCTTCGCTGATCTGAACATCTTGGTAAGCAATGGAAATTCTGTCATCGACCTATCGGAATATTATGGCCATGCTCCAGGAACGGAGACGATCACGGTCATCGGGGTGACCACGCTTGCGGCTTCAGATTTCCTGATTTTTTGAAAATCAGGCTATCCGGTTCAGCTCTTGCGCGATTGCATTTGGCCGATAGCTCAGTTCGTTCGCCGCAGCCATAACGCGAGTGCGGGTGGCGGGGGCGAGACGCGCTGGGCCGGAAGCACCGCGAAACGGCGGATTGCGAGACCCCGGCCATAAGTCATACGACGTACCGCCAGTCCTTGCCGATCTCGGACCTTTTGTTGGCATCGCCCGCGACTCTCCAACACTTGCAAGCGCAGACGCAGGCCAGCCGTTCGCATCCAGCGCGACCGATGCCCGATCCGCTACTCGTTACGGCAACTATCTCGGCTGAGTAGATTCCCATACATTCCTCCCAGATCAGGCAAGATCTGCATCGCTTTTCTCAACCCAACGCGAAATCGGTTCCCCTGTTTTAAATAAGCTGCGCAGCCTACTTGATCGACTTCAGCGGATTTGCGGCACACCATCACCACTTTCATACATGAAGGATGAGCAGCTGTTTTTCTCACTGGACAAACCGATAAAACCTCAGCAGATGCTTTCCTAACCCGACAAAGTGTCGGGTTTTGTGATGCACAAATAAGAAGCGGCA
>JANMCD010000257.1:0-5145 GCA_031360905.1 Novosphingobium sp. | reverse complement strand
GCCGGTTTGCGGATCGCGCCATTGCCAGTCGACCGAGATCGAATCGCGGGTGATCCCCGCTTCCGGCCCGGTGAGCAGGCGGTCCTGGCCGAGCAGGCGATTGATCAGCGTCGACTTGCCGGCATTCGGCCGGCCGACGATGGCAAGCTTGAGCGGACCGGACAGCGATTCCTCATCCTCGTCCTCGGAAGGCTTTTCGACCGGCTCACGATTTTCGATCAGCGGTTGCAGCGCCTCGAATAAATCGGCCATGCCCTCGCCGTGTTCGGCTGAAAACGGGATCGGCTCGGCGAAACCCAGGGCAAAGGCTTCGATTACGCCGCTGTCGCCCGCCCGGCCTTCCGCCTTGTTCGCCACCAGTATCACCGGCAGGTTCTGGCCGCGCAGCCAGCGGGCGATTTCCTCATCGAGCGGGGTGATGCCGGCGCGGGAGTCGATCACGAACAGCGCGACATCGGCGCCTTTGAGCGACACCTGGGTCTGCGCCCGCATCCGCCCGGGCAGACTGGCGGGATCGTCGTCCTCCCAGCCGGCGGTATCGACGAGCGTGAAATCGAGGCCGATGAGATGCGCCTCGGCAAAACGGCGGTCGCGGGTGACGCCGGGCTGATCGTCGACCAGCGCCAGCTTCTTGCCGGTCAACCGGTTGAACAGCGTCGATTTGCCGACATTGGGCCTCCCGATAATGATCACCTGCGGCAACATGCCCCGCGCCTGCTCCCTCGCGGCCTGCTTGGCAAGCGAGCCGGTAAATTGGTGCGCTGACCATCTCGCTGGAGGTTAGTCCGAAATTAACCATCGCGACCTAGCCTGGACGCATGGCTTTGCGTCTTCCCGCATGTGCGTTCGCCGCGCTCCTCGGCTTCGCCGCGCCCGCGATGGCGGAAACGAACCGCGCGATCGAGCCGGTTCCCGGTGGTGGCGGCGCTGAATCGCCGCGCTATCTGCAATGCGTACCCTATGCGCGCCAGGTCTCTGGCATCCGGATTTTCGGGGATGCCTATCGCTGGTGGGAGCAGGCCGAGGGGCGCTACGCCAGGGGCAGCTCGCCGAGAATAGGCGCGGTGATGGCGTTTCGCCCGCATGGCAATATGCGGCTCGGCCATGTCGCGGCGGTCAGCCAGATTGTCGATTCGCGGACCGTCCTGCTGCGCCATGCCAACTGGTCGCCGATCAACGGCAGGCGCGGCCAGATCGAGGACGACGTGCGCGCCGTCGACGTCTCGCCCGGCAATGACTGGAGCGCGGTGCGTGTCTGGTTCGGCCCGACCGAAGCCCTGGGCACGACCCAATGGCCGGTGCGGGGCTTCATCTACAATCAGCCCGTGAACGGCGGCCGCGCTGGACCAGCGCAATGGGCTAGCGCCGACGATCCCATCGGCGAGATCATCGCGCGCGCCCTGCGCCGCCGCAATTTCGCCCTGTCACGCTGATCAGCCGGCAAATCACCCCTTGGCGACGGGTGCCTCTTCGCCGAGATCCTCGAACCAGGCTTCGACAGGCCCGCTGAGCTTGAGCGTCAAAGGCTGGCCGCGGCGGTCCATCGTCTTGCCCGCCTGCACCCGGATCCAGCCCTCGGAAATGCAATATTCCTCGACATTGGTGCGCACCGCGCCTTTGAAGCGGATGCCGATGCCGCGGCGCAAGCAGTCCTCGTCGTAATGCGGGCTTTTGGGGTGGATCGCCAGGCGATCGGGAGGCACGTCGGCGCCGGAGACGGTTTCTTCGCTCATCGCCAAGCGCATCTAGGGCGCGGTGAGCGCTTGTCAATTCGCCCGTCAGTGCCTAAGGGCGCGGCTTCCGCCCCAAACTGCCCCGCGGGCACAGATTTGGGACGCGGGCGCGTAGCTCAGCGGTAGAGCACACCCTTCACACGGGTGGGGTCGCAGGTTCAAACCCTGCCGCGCCCACCATCTTTTCAATGGCTTACAAGAGAGCCGGGATGACGCGCGGGCCCGGCGCCCGGTTCGACGATGTTGCCGATCTGGTGAGCGGCGTCAAAGGCCGGGAGGTGCTTGAAACCGGAAACCTCGAAGCGGGCATTTATTGGGCGGGTATATCGCAGGGGTTGATTGACGATATCCCGGCCTGTGGCCACCTGCTCAACCGGATCGAAGCCGAGGCGACAGCCATCATTGGTGACCGGTTGGCTGCCATGATGGCGTGATACGCTGTTGGCGCGTCACGCCAAAGCCAGTTTAAGGCCAGTGATGTATGACAATTCAGCAAGAGTCAGGCCTTCGACCATTTCCAGCACTCGTGCACCATCCTTTCCGACCTCGAAAACGCCGACATCGGTATAAACCCGCGAGACGCAGCCAAGTCCGGTGAGGGGATATGTGCATTTCGACACCAGCTTGCTCTCACCGGTCTTGGTCAGGAGGTCCATCATCACGAAGACCTTCTTGGCGCCAATGGCGAGATCCATTGCCCCGCCAACCGCAGGAATGGCATCGTGTGCGCCGGTGTGCCAGTTTGCAAGGTCGCCCGTCACCGAAACCTGAAAGGCACCCAGCACGCAGATGTCGATGTGGCCGCCGCGCATCATGGCGAAAGAATCCCCGTGATGGAAAAAGCAGCCGCCGGTCAGCAGGGTGACGGGTTGCTTGCCGGCGTTGATCAGTTCCCAGTCGATGTCCTCTTCGGCTGGTGCCGGCCCCATTCCCAGGATGCCGTTCTCGCTATGGAGAAACGTGTCCTTGCCGGTCGGAAGAAAGTTGGCGACTGTCGTCGGCAGGCCGATGCCCAGGTTGACATAGGCCCCTTCGGGAATGTCCTTTGCAACGCGCCGGGCCATTGCTGTGCGATCCATGCGATACATCGTGATGCTCCCCATCAGGCCGCATCCGCCGTCAAAGCGGGGGATGTGCAGACGATCCTGTTGACGAAAATTCCCGGCGTCACGATTGTTTCCGGGTCCAGCGCACCAAGTGGAACGATTTCCGAAGCCTGCACAATGGTCTGGCGGGCCGCCATCGCCATGATCGGACCGAAATTGCGGGCGGCCTTGCGGTAGACAAGATTGCCCCAGCGATCAGCGGCCCGGGCCTTTACCAGTGCGAAATCAGCATGGATCGGGAGTTCCAGAACATAGTGGCGACCCTCGATTTCGCGAGTTTCCTTGCCCTCCGCCAGCAGCGTGCCATATCCGGTCGGCGTGAAAACCGCGCCGAGGCCGGAGCCAGCGGCCTGGATGCGAACTGCGAGATTGCCCTGGGGCACCAGTTCGAGCTCCAGTTCGCCCGAGCGGTAGCGGGCATCGAAATGGTGGGAGGCGGCCATCTTGGGAAAGCTGCAGATAACCTTGCGAACACGGCCTTCGCGGATCAGTGCGGCGATGCCCGCTTCTCCCGAGCCGGCATTGTTGCTGATGATAGTCAGCCCGCTCGCGCCATGTTCGACAACCGCGTCGATCAGCTCGGCGGGAACACCCGCTTCGCCGAAGCCGCTGATCATGATCGAGGCACCGTCGTGCAGGTCAGAGACAGCTTCTCGCATCGAGCCGACGATCTTGTTTATCATCCCTCTGCCCTTTTTGGTCTGGCGGCCAGACTCCAGCCTTTGCGCTTCCATAAATCCGATAAAACATCGGTAATATTCAGACAAGTACTATTCTGTAGCAGCAAACCGCTCGGGATACCGGCCAAGCGTGAGAAGCCCCGCTCCGCCAACCAAGAGCAAGCCAGCGGACACTTGCAGCGGCAGGGCGTAACTTCCTGATTGACGAATGAACTTCGGCAAACTAGCAATCACCACAAGATAAAGACCGGCGCATTGCGGCTTCGGCAGGCGAATAAGTCGGTCTGCGAAAAATGAACCCCCCCTGAGCCTGCGAGGGGGATGCCTGTGGTCGATTTCGTTGCAGTAACCGATCGCCTGATGAGCGATAATAACGCTAAGGATTTCGAGGCAGCGGAGAACGTTTTTGCGTTCGGCGACATGGTTGTCCGCGAGACATGGGATGTTGGGAACGGCGGCCATTGATCTGCCCCAATTCGGCATGATTGCGCCCCAAATTCTGCAGTGTGATGCGTTTCGATGACGAGGGCATGCTCGTTGAGTGGAAAAAATATGGCTGTGCGGTTTTTCAAGCTGCTTGGCAATCATCACCGTTCGGGGGAATCAGAATGAAAATCGGGATGTTCCAAACGCCTTTCCTCAGGCCGGAACGCAGCGCCGCGCAGGTTATCGACTGGGCGATCCGTCAGGCCGTAGTGGCCGGTCAGGGCGCGATGATTGCGGTTGATTGAGTGACTAACTTTCAGGGGGGTAAATGCCATGCGTAGTAAGTTCATGATCGGTTGCGCGATTGCCGCAATCGCGGCGTTCAACACAGGGACCGCCTTCGCGCAGTCCAGTTAAGATGAAACCAATGCTGGCGAGATCATCGTTACCGCGAACAAGCGTGAGCAGTCGGTCAACAGTGTCGGCCTCACGATTACAGCGGCAACCGGTGAAGACCTTGCCAATCGCGGTGTTCCCGGCCCTGCTGACCTAGCCAAGTTGGTGCCTGGATTTACTTTTACACAATCGCTCTATTCGACACCGGTATATACCCTGCGCGGCATTGGTCTCTACGACGCGACCTTCGGCGCGCCGCCATCAGTTTCAGTCTATAGCGACCAGATTCCGCGCAATGTGCCGGTTATGTCCGATGCGCTCGATCTCGACATCGAACGCGTTGAGGTGCTCAAGGGTCCGCAGGGCACGCTTTTCGGCCAGAGCTCGACCGGCGGCGCGGTGAATTACATCGTCGGCAAGCCGACCCGCGAATTCAGCGCAGGCGTTAATGCTTCTTTTGAACGCTTCAACCGCCTTGAGCTGGGTGGCTTCGTCAGCGGCCCTCTCGGTGAAAAGGCAGCGGCCCGCCTGGCGGTCAAGGGCGTGACCGGCGGAGCTTGGCAGCGAAGCCTTTCGCGTCCCAACGACGACAATGGCGATACCCGCAAGTTCATGGGTCGCCTGACGGTTGACCTTGAGCCCGCCGATGGTGTGAAGATCCAATTGATGGCAACCGGAGCTAAGGATCGCTCCGATCCGCTCGCGCCGCAATTTGCCGGAACACTCTTCAATCTTTACGGGACGGCAGCTCAGTTGGCGGCTTCGGGCAATCCCTTCGGTGTCGTCAATGCGACGCGTTACGCC
>JANMCD010000210.1:0-6839 GCA_031360905.1 Novosphingobium sp. | reverse complement strand
GAGACGTCGCCCGCCTGGGTTTCGATGATCGGCAGCGCCGTCAAAGATCCGCCGCCGTTGTCGTCGTTCATCTTGGCGGCGCGCTCGAGCAGGCGTGAATGGAGATAGAAGACGTCGCCCGGATAGGCTTCGCGGCCCGGCGGACGGCGTAGCAGCAGCGACATCTGGCGGTAGGCGACTGCCTGCTTGGACAGATCGTCATAAACGATCACGGCGTGCATGCCGTTATCGCGGAAATACTCGCCCATGGTCACGCCGGTGTATGGTGCGAGGTACTGTAGCGGCGCGGGCTCGGAAGCGGTGGCGGCGACGACGATGGTATATTCCATCGCCCCGTTCTCTTCGAGCTGGCGGACGATCTGGGCGACAGTCGAGCGCTTCTGGCCGATCGCGACATAGATGCAGTAGAGCTTCTTGCTCTCATCGTCGCCGGCGTTGATGTCTTTCTGGTTGATGAAGGTATCGATGGCGACGGCGGTCTTGCCGGTCTGGCGGTCGCCGATGATCAGCTCGCGCTGGCCGCGGCCGATGGGGACCAGCGCGTCGATCGCCTTGAGCCCGGTCTGCACCGGTTCATTGACCGATTTGCGCGGGATGATACCCGGCGCCTTCTTTTCGACGCGCATGCGCTTGTCGGCGACGATCGGCCCCTTGCCGTCGATCGGATTGCCGAGGCCATCGACCACCCGGCCCAGCAGGCCCTTGCCGACGGGAACGTCCACAATCGTGCCGGTCCGCTTGACGACATCGCCTTCCTTGATCTCGGAGTCCGAGCCGAAGATCACGACGCCGACGTTATCCGCCTCAAGGTTGAGCGCCATGCCCTTAACCCCGTTCGAAAATTCGACCATCTCGCCGGCCTGGACATTGTCGAGCCCGTGGATGCGGGCGATACCGTCGCCAACCGATAGCACCGAGCCGACTTCCGTGACCTGGGCCTCGGTGCCGAAATTGGCGATCTGGTCCTTGATGACCTTCGAGATTTCTGCGGCGCGGATTTCCATGTTCAGCCTTTCATCGCTTGCGCGAGAGAATTGAGTCGGGTGCGGATGGATGAATCGATCTGGCGGCTGCCGATGCGGACAACCAGGCCGCCGAGGATTTCGGGATCGACCGATGCCTTGATCTTCACATCGCGGCCTTCGCGCGCTTTCAGCTTCTCGGTGAGCAGCCGGAACTGATCGTCGTCGAGCGGATGGGCGCTGGTCACTTCGGCGGTCACCTCGCCGCGCGCGGCGGCGGCGATGGTGGCGAAGGCGCGGATGATATTGGGCAGGGCGGAGAGGCGGCCGTTGGCGGCGAGAACGCCGAGGAAATTCCTGGTCAGCTCAGACAGGCCGAGAACCCCGGCGACGGCTTCGATCGCCTTGGCGGAGGCGGTGCGGCCGACCTGCGGATTGCGAATCAATGCGGCCAGATCGGAGGACTGGGCCAGAGCGTCGCCCAGCGTGTCGAGGTCAGTCTCGACCGCGGTCACGGACTTCTTGTCGGACGCCAGATCATAGAGTGCAGAGGCGTAGCGCCCCTGCAAACTGGCTGTAATGCCGCCGGAATTCTCCACGCGCGTCAATTCCCCCATACCGGACGAGCCGGCGGGACAATGCGGCGCCCGATGGCGCTACGCCCCGCAGACGGGGGGGCGCATAGCGACGATTTTGCAGCGATGCAAGGCAGGGCTGCGGGGGCAAAGCAAACTTCCCCCAGGGGTGGGCGGTGCGGCTCTGTTACATTGACCGCAAGCGGCGGGAAGCCATGCCGGAAAATCGGGCGCAATGGCTTGCCAAGCCGAGGAGCCATGCCATGAATGTCCGCACCATGCCGCAAGCCGCATCCGATAACGACGCACGCTGGCGTTTTGTCCTTGCCAAGGATCGCCGTTTCGACGGCACCTTTGTTACCGGCGTCCATTCCACCGGGATTTATTGCCGCCCCTCCTGCCCGGCGCGGGCGCCCAAGCGGGAGAATGTCGCCTTCTACGCCACTCCGGCCGAGGCGGAAGCGGCGGGGTTGCGGGCGTGTCTCCGCTGCAGGCCAGATTCGGTAGCGCGAGACGAGGCGGCGGTGGCGGAAGCAATCCGGATTTTGCGCGATGCCGATGCGCCGGTGCCGCTCGATCGGCTGGCAGCGACAACCGGCTATTCGCCTGCGCATTTCCAGCGCCTGTTCAAACGCGACGTCGGCCTGTCGCCCGCCGCCTACGGCCGTGCGCTGCGGATGGAACGGGCCGCCGAGGCGCTGAGCGCGGGCGGGAGGGTTACCGATGCCGCCTATGACGCCGGCTTCAATGCGCCATCGCGGTTCTATGCGGCCAGCGGCGAGCGGCTTGGCATGACGCCGTCGGCGTGGTCTCATGGCGGGCGCGGGGTGACAATCCGCTGGGCGGTGGTCGGCACAAGCCTTGGCGCGATGCTGGTGGCGGCGACGGAGAAGGGCGTGTGCCGGGTATCGTTCAACGAGGAGCGCGCCGCGCTGACCCGCCGCTTCCCCCGCGCCAATCTGATCGAGGGCGGGGAGCAATTCGAAAGGCTGCTGGCCGAGGTGATCGCCGCAGTCGAACAGCCAGGCGAATCGCGCAGCATTCCGCTCGATGTCCAGGGCACGGCTTTTCAGGAGGCGGTATGGCGCGAACTGCGCCGCATTCCCCCCGGCGAAACCCGCAGCTATGCCCAGATCGCCGCCGCCACCGGGAGGCCGGGCGCGGTGCGGGCGGCGGGCAGTGCCAATGGGGCCAACAATGTCGCCGTCCTGATCCCCTGCCACCGGGTGATCCGTTCGGACGGGAGCCTCGGCGGCTATGCCTATGGGCTGGAGATCAAGCGGGCGCTCCTGGAGCGCGAGCGAGAGCGGAGCGGCGGCTGATCCAGGACGACGGCGCCCCGGGGGTTGGCCCCGGAGCGCCAGCCGGTCAACGACAGCGCACGTCGCTGCTCTGGTCAACCGATTTGCCGAGCAGTGCGCCGAGCGCGCCGCCAATCAGCGTGCCAGCCACGCGATCGCGGCCGCCATCGATCACATTGCCCAGCGCCGCGCCGCCGATCCCCCCGATGATCAGCCCGGTCGTGCCATCGCTGCGCTTGCAGTAGTAGCGGCCGTCCGAACCGCGATAAACTTCATCATCGGACCCGAGCCGGCGCTCGGTGTAGCGCGGCCCATCGCGATAATAGCGCGACGCATCGTAGTCGGTCACGAAGCGGTCGCGGCTGTCGGAACGGTCATAGCCGCCGGAACGGTCATAGCCGCCGGAACGGTCGTAACCGCCGGAACGGTCATAGTCATATCCATATCCCCCGTCGCGCCGCGCCCAGCGCAGGCTGCGGCTGAGTTCGTCGAGCCGCTGCTGCAGCGCGGCAGCATCGCGCCGCAGCGTATCGAGCTGCCACTGGGCCCGGCGCGCCTCCCGCCGATCGAGGCTGCCATCAGAGAGGCCGCGATTGATTCGCTGTTGCAGCCAGTCGATCCGTTGCTGCAAGCCATCGGGCGCACCGCGCCAGAATGTATCGCGGTTCCAGCTCTGGCCGGATTGCCAGCCGCCCGGTGCCGGCTGCGCGGCGAGCGGCATCGCGGCACCGGCCGTTGTCAGCGCCAGGGCTGCTAAGATTGCCTTCGTTTTCATCGGACTTGCTCCTAATGTTACATTCAATTTTGACTTCCGGAGTTGGCCAGATCGCACCTGAACGTCATCAGAACCGGATCTGAATGTGGCTAAGAATGATGAAAGCAGCCCAGCCGCGCTCACAAGGCCGCGAGTTTTAACGCTAGAAATTAGCCCCACCTTGCGTTAGGCATTGAGGCAGCGGGACGGGCTCGCGCGGCGACAAAAGCAGGAGATCAGATCGAAATGGCAATCCAACTTCCAACAGGCGCTCCGCAGACGCTGAGCGAGGCATTCGGATATATCAAAGAGCTTACTGAGCCCACGCTGGACGATCTCAAGATGATGGTGCTGGTCGAAGCGGCCGGACAGGAGCTCTATTTTGACATGTCCGCAGGGTCGGACAATCCGGAGGTCGTTGCTCTGCTAAAGCACAATGGCCGCGACGAGCTGGCCCATTCCCACCGCATTTCCAAGGCGATCCTGGCGATTAGCGGCGAATCATATCCGCCGCCTGAAGCCTCGGACAATCCCTATCTCCAGGGACCGATTCCGAGGGCCCCGCTCACCGTAGAGGGCCTGCGCGGGCTGGCGGAGGGCGAATTTGGCGGTGAGCAGATGTATGAAACCTGGGCGGCCAGCACTTCCAATGAAGAGGCGGCCCGGCTGTTTCGGCTGAACGGCAAGGAAGAGGCCGATCATGGCAACCGGTTGCTCGAGGCGGCGGGATTGCTTGAGGGCTAACGCTCACACAAAACTATACGGATCGATATCCACCGCTACCCTGATCCCTTGCGGAAACCGCAACGGATCCAGCCATTCGCGGATGATGCGCTGAAGCTCGCTTGAACGGCGGGCGTTGAGCAGCAGGCGGTAGCGGTAGCGGCCGCGCAGCAGGGCCATTGGCGCGGGGGCGGGGCCGTGGATGGCGATGTCCGGCAGGTTCGGTCGCGCGCCGCCGATAGCGCGGGCGGCGTCGCGGGCTTCGGCTTCGTCCTCGGATGAGACGATGATCGCCGCCCAGCGGCCGAACGGCGGGGCGCCCGCCTCGCGCCGCGCTTCGGTTTCGGCGGCGTAAAAGGCGTCGCGGTTGCCCGAGGCCAGAGCGGCGATGACCGCAGCCTCGGGGTGGCGTGTCTGGATCAGCACCTCGCCGGGTTTTGCCGCGCGCCCGGCGCGGCCGGCGACCTGCGCGATCTGCTGATAGCTGCGCTCGCCCGCACGCAGATCGCCGCCTTCGAGGCCGAGGTCGGCATCGACCACGCCGACCAGGGTCAGCTCGGGGAAATGATAGCCCTTGGTGACCAGCTGGGTGCCGATGATGACGTCGATCAGCCCACCTTCCGCCGCAGCGACGAACTCGGCGATCTTTTCCGGCGTGTTGAGCGTGTCCGACGTGGCGACCGCGGTGCGGGCACCCGGCAGCAGCTCGGCCACTTCGTCGGCGATGCGCTCCACCCCCGGGCCGCAGGCGACCAGGCAATCCTGCGTCGCGCATTCCGGGCAAGCATTGGGCACCGGCGCCTGATGGCCGCAATGGTGGCAGGCGAGGCGGTGCGACAGACGGTGCTCGACCAGCCAGGCGCTGCAATTGGGGCACTTGAAGCGGTAACCGCAGTGACGGCACAGCGTCAGCGGGGCATAGCCGCGGCGGTTGAGGAACAGCAGCGACTGTTCGCCTCGCTCAAGCCGCGCGCGCATTTCCTGGACCAGGCGGGGCGCGAGCCAGCGGCCGCGCTCGGGCTCCTCGATGCGCAGGTCGACCAGCACGATGGCGGGCAGACTGGCGCCGCCGAAGCGGTCGGGCAGGTCGATCTTGCGATAGACTCCGGCCTCGGCAAGTTGCAGCGATTCAAGCGCCGGAGTGGCGCTGGCAAGGATCACCGGCACGCTCTCGAAGCGCGCCCGGATCACCGCGACATCGCGGGCATTATAGCGCACGCCGTCATCCTGCTTGAACGAGACTTCGTGAGCCTCGTCGACGACGATCAGGCCGAGCCGCGCATAGGGCAGGAACAGCGCCGAGCGCGCGCCGACCACAACCTGCGCCTCTCCACTGGCAATCGCCCGCCACGCCCGCCTCCGCTCGCTCGCCTTGAGCGAGGAATGCCACAGCACCGGAGCTACGCCGAAGCGGTCCTTGAACCGGCGCAGGAAGTTTTCGGTCAGCGCAATTTCCGGCAAAAGCACCAACACCTGGCCGCCGCTGGCAATGGCTGCGGCGATCCCCTCAAAGTAGCATTCGGTCTTGCCTGAGCCGGTGACGCCGTCGAGCAGGAACGGGGCGAAGCCGCCGCTGTTTACCGCCGCGACGAATTCATCCGCCGCCGCCTGCTGGTGGGGGCTGAGCTCCGGCACGGCGAAGTCCGGTCGGGCGCGGGGGTAGGGGCGGTCGAGATCGACCGTCACCGGCTCGAGCAGGCCTGCGCCCGCCATGCCGCGCAGCACGCCTTGGGAAACCCCGGCGATGGCGGCAAGCTCGCGGATCGTCGCCTGCTCGCCCTGCAGCGCGTCCATGGCGGCGGCGCGCTGCGGGGTGAGGCGCTGCGGCTGGGCACCGCTCAGGCGGTATTCGGTCACCGTGCCGCCGCCTCGCAGCGCCGCCGTGCTGGACAGCGCCATGCGCGCGACCGATTGCAGCGGGGCGCAATAATAGTCGGCGGTCCATTCGATCAGCCGCCGCAGCGGCGCGGCCAGCGGGAGGACCGGCAGCACGGCGATCAGCGGGCGCAGCCTGGCCTCCGCCACGTCGCCCGCCGCCAACCGTTCGGCCTCCCAGACAATGCCGACGATCTGCCGGGGGCCAAGCGGGGCGAACACGACCGAGCCGTATTCGACAGCCATACCGTCCGGCAGGCGGTAGTCGAGCACGCCCAACACGGCGTTAAACACAAGAAGTCGCACGCGGTTCATATTCGACTGTATAGGCATGGCGGGTTAGAGGCGGGAAGGGGAGGACCAACCGATGAATCACGATAGTTCTGGTATTGCCCGGCGGGGTTTCCTTGCCGGGGCCTCGGCGGCCGGCTTGCTCGCAGCGGCGGGATGCGCTTCACTACCGGCGCTCAGTCTCACCGAAGCTGTCCGCCGGCTGCTCGACCGTGCGGCGAGCAATGCTTTTGCCCGGCTGATGGTGCCGGGCGGTTTCTGGGACAACCAACTCGCCCGGCTCGATCTGCCCGACGCGTTCGGCCGCCGGGGCACGCTGTTGCAGTCCATCCTGACATCCACGGTGTTCCGCAGCCGG
>JANMCD010000201.1:0-1813 GCA_031360905.1 Novosphingobium sp. | reverse complement strand
GGAATGGGCGCGGGTTTGTGCAGATTCCCCCTCTCCTAACCTCTCCCCTGAAGGGGAGAGGGACTTGTCACCGATCAGCTCCGCCACCGTCCCATCCGCCAGATCGACATAGGCCAGCCCCTCGGCAAGCTTCAGCGCCTGTTCGAAACTGTCCGCCAGCCGCGTCTCGATGCCTTCCTGTTCGGCAGTTCTGGCCCGCACCGCGATCCGGTCGACCACCACCTCGATGTCGTGCTTGTACTTCTTGTCGAGCGCCGGGGCGTCCTCGATCGCCACCATCTCGCCGTCGATCCGCACGCGGGTGTAACCGGCCCGCTGCCATTCGGCGAGCTCCTTGCGGTATTCGCCCTTCCTCCCCCGCACCACCGGGGCGAGCAGATAGGCGCGGGTGCCCTCGGGCAGGGCCATCACCCGGTCGACCATCTGGCTGACAGTCTGCGCGGTGATCGGCAGGCCGGTGGCGGGCGAATAGGGTATGCCGACGCGCGCCCACAGCAGCCGCATGTAGTCGTAGATTTCGGTCACCGTGGCGACGGTGGAGCGCGGGTTGCGGCTGGTGGTCTTCTGCTCGATCGAAATCGCGGGCGACAAGCCGTCGATATGCTCGACATCGGGCTTCTGCATCATCTCGAGGAACTGGCGGGCGTAGGCCGACAGCGACTCGACATAGCGCCGCTGCCCCTCGGCATAGATGGTGTCGAACGCCAGGCTCGACTTGCCCGAGCCCGACAGGCCGGTGATGACAATCAGTTGCTCGCGCGGCAGCGAGACGTCGAAGCCCTTGAGGTTATGCTCGCGCGCACCGCGCACGGTAATGTGTGTCAGCATACGGAATACCTATGCTGCGTGAAATGCATGAGACTCATGAAATTACATGTTCCAGATTTGTTCGCGGTGATCAAGCTGCCGCGGGCGCTCGGCTTAACTTGGGGTTAGTCCAGCTCATCGCAATGGTTTTGAAACCTTTTGCCGACTAAGCCACTCATTCGTGCGGGTACCGGGGAAGGCGAGACAATGGGGGTAAGACTGATACTGTGCACTCTGGCGCTGGGGGTTGCAACGCAGTCCGCAATGGCGGCGGCGGATGATCCCAATGATCGGACGATGAACGCCGCGGCGATCGAGCGTGATCGCGCCATCATACGGCGGCTGAACCAGGAACAGCTCGCGCATGTCCGCCAACGCGACGCGCGCTATGCCGAAGGTTGGCGCAACTATCGCAATGGCAAAGGCACAGTGTCGCACAGCGATGCGGCGGATTATGCCGGCCGGCGTTCTGACTATGATCAGGAGCAGCAGCGCTATGCCGAGGACCGCCGGCAGTACGCACGCCAGATGGCCGCCTGGCGCCGGGCAGTCGCCGCCTGCCGCGCCGGTGATCGCGACGCCTGCGACAACTGACAGACCGTTCGGAGATCGGCACCGGCGGCACGGCGGCGAGCCGCCGCATCGCGCAGATGTGGAAAGCCGTCAGCATCCGGGTTCCTGCGGTCGGGCGAACGCACTAGGCTGTCAGCCATCGCTTGAGGAAAACCGTGACCATGCCCGATACCCGGCTATTTCGCGCAATTGCGCTGACATTCGCCTTTGCCGTACCCGCGAGCCTGTGCGCCCAGCCGCAGACCAATGCGCTGCCGACCACTGCCGCGCCCGCGCTGTCGGACGTGGACGCCCGCGTCGCGGCTAACCAGCAGCAGGCCAACACCGCCCGGCTCCAGCTCGAGGCCAATGTCGCCAACCAGCAAGCGGTCGCCGCAGCGGACAAGGCGCGCGCCGAGAATGCTCAGGCGCACCTGGCCTATGAGGCGGAAAA
>JANMCD010000195.1:0-17929 GCA_031360905.1 Novosphingobium sp. | reverse complement strand
CGCGCCTCACCGTTATCCTGCCAGTCATGCCGGCTGAATTCCCTTAATGGAATCCGGCTGACCGTGGCGACACCGTGGTACCCCTTCTGGCCATGCACCGCGCGGTGGATATAGCCGAGGCGCTCGAAGGCCTCATGCGGGAAGAGTTCCTCGATCGTCTTGATCTCCTGCAAGCAAAGCACATCAAGCTCCTGCTCGCGCAGCAATCGCTCGACCTGGGGCATGCGCAGGCGCACGGAATTGATATTCCACGAAGCGATTTTGACCATGAGGTGGCTTTAGGTGCGATAGCCGAGAGCGGCAAGGCCAGTGCAGAGGGATGGCGACGCCCGATCAGCGGACAAAGGAAAACCCTCGCCCCGGGGGCAATGGGACGAGGGTTCCTTGTGCGTTCGTCACGCTTGACTTGGCGGCCTATAAGGAGGCGCGGGCAACAGGGGGGAAACCCGCCTCAGACCGCTTCCGTCAGAAACCTATCTAGTGATTTTGTGCTTGATGCCAAGTGAACAACTTCGTCAGGTTTGTGTCGCTTTGTCGCAGGATGGGCACATCGCGCGACAGCGCGTGTCACCTCATCGACGAGTCGGGATTCGCGGATCTTTCCAGCTAAATGCATTGTCCGCCACGGCAACGCCATACTGCTGATTGGCGAGCCGAATCGTCGTGCGCTTATTCTGCGAATCGAGCGCTACCCAGCTCGTTAATTCGAGCCCGCCGGGCGCTGAGGCATTGCGCATCATGATCAGCGTGATGACACCGTATTCGGGATGACGCCGATCGCGCACCTCGATGCTGACGACCTTGGCATCGGCCGTTGGCTGGAGCCGGCCAAAGCGGGCCACGTCGCGATTGGGATCCAGCAGCGCGCCAAGCGGGCTGTTGCCGATCGGCCAGCGTTGCACCTGACGCACCTCATAGTCGATCAGGGTCAGTGCCTTGCCATCGGAGACGATCAGCATCGGCACGCCGGGGGCATATTGAAAGCGGATACGGCCAGGACGCTTGAGCGTCAGCACGCCGCTGACACGCTGGCCGTTGCGGTCGGTCTGGGTGAAATCGGCCCGCATTGTCGAGATAGCGCGCAAGGCGGCGACCGCCTCGGCTACCTGACTGGCGGCGGCCGGAGCGGCGGGAGACTGCGCCGATGCCGCAGGAAGCGCGAGGGTGAAAGAAGAGCCAAACGCCGCCAGCGCGGCCGCTCCTGCCCATCTGCGGAAGGTAAGGTGCAAGCGGTTCATGCCCCGGTTCCTAAGAACCCGGCCTTGAACTTGCGCTGAACCTCACTTAATCTTGGCTTCCTTGAATTCGACATGCTTGCGAACCACCGGATCGTATTTGCGGAAGCTCATCTTCTCGGTCGTGTTGCGAGGGTTCTTCTTGGTAACATAGAAGAAGCCAGTGTCGGCGGTGGAGACCAGCCGGATTTTGACGGTTGCACTCTTCGCCATGGCGCTTGTCCTAATTCTTTCGAGTCAACCGCAACCGGTTCTGATAAATCCGCACGGTCTGCAAAACACGGAGGGCGACGCTGACGCCGCCCCTGCAAGGTTGCGGCCATTGACGCACAGACCCCGGAAAGTCAAGCGCCGGGCGGCTCAGACTTTGAAGGACGCTATGGGTTTCAGCGCGCCATATTTCTCCTTGGCCGGGGGCTGCGCCAACGGCGGCAGCTCGATCGCCGGCGGATCGACCCTGGTGTCCGGGAGGCGGTCGAGCAGATCGCGGATCAGGGTCAGGCGGCCGCGCCGCTGGTCGTTGAAATTAACCAGCGTCCAGGGCGCGTGTTCGGTGGCGGTCGCCTTGAGCATCACCTCGCGGGCTTTGGAATAGGCCCGGTATTTCTCGCGGGCGGCAACGTCGATGGGCGAGAGCTTCCAGCGCTTGAGCGGATCGGACAGCCGCTCGGCAAAGCGCGATTCCTGCTCCTGCTGATCGCAGGTCAGCCAGTATTTGAACAGCAGGATGCCGTCGTCGACCAGCAGCCGTTCGAACATTGGCGCTTGGGCCAGGAAGGCATCGACCTGTTCATCGGTCGCGTATCCCATCACCTTTTCGACACCCGCGCGGTTGTACCAGCTGCGGTCGAACAGCACGATTTCGCCCGCCGTCGGCAGATGGGCGATGTAGCGCTGGAAGTACCACTGGCCGGCCTCCGCTTCGCTTGGCTTGGCGAGGGCGACTGTGCGAGTGCGGCGAGGATTGAGCTGGCTGCTGATCGCGCTGATCGCGCCGCCCTTGCCGGCGGCATCGCGACCTTCGAGCAGCACCAGCACGCGCGCGCCGCTGGCCGCCACCCAGCGCTCCATTGCCACAAGCTCTTCCTCAAGGGGGGCGAGCAGGTCTTCGTATTTCTTGCGCTTGAGATTACCCACCGTCGAGCGTCCTTCTGTTACGATCTAACGCGGCCAGAGCAGCACGAGCGCGGCGATCCCGGCGAGAATGCGGTACCACGCGAACGGCGTGAAGCCGGAGCGGCTGATATAGGCGACAAACGCGCGGATCACTAAGATCGCCACGACGAAGGCCACGGTAAAGCCGATGGCGATCTCGTTCCAGCCGACCGGCCCGAGCCCGGCAGCCAGCGCCCCGCGGTTATCGAACAGTTCTAGCGTGGTCGCGCCCAGCATCGTCGGCACGGCAAGGAAGAAGCTGAATTCCGCCGCAGTGCGCCGCTCGATGCCCATCGCCAGCGCGCCCATGATCGTCGCGCCGGATCGGCTGATGCCGGGGATCATCGAGACGCATTGGAACAGGCCAACACCCAGCGCCTGTCGGGCGGGCAGCTGGGCTATGCCGCTGGCGGGGCCGGGCTTGGCCCAGCGTTCGATGGCGATGATCGCGATGCCGCCGGCGATCAGCGCCCAGGCGACCACCATCGGGCTGCCGAGCATGACGTCGATATAGTCCTTGAGCGCCAGGCCGAGCACCGCCGAGGGCAGGAAGGCGATCAGCAAATTGCGCAGGAACCGGATGCTCATGGGATCGAGCCGCAGCAACCCCCAGCCGACCGCCCAGAACGTCCGCCAATATTGCACCACCACCGCCAGGATCGCGCCGAGCTGGATGACAACGTTGAATACCTTCCACTGCTCGGCGTCATAACCGAAGATTTCCGCCGCCAGGATCAGGTGCCCGGTCGAGGAAACCGGAATGAATTCGGTGAGCCCTTCGACAATGCCGAGCATTATGGCGGTTAGGGTGAGGGTCATAGCCTGCTGGTGATGGCGGGCGGGGGGCCCGAGTCAAGCAGCGCCCGGGCGTCCCGCGCCGCTTATCACCAGATGCGCACCCGCTTGTCCGGCGGCAGGTAGAGCCTGTCGCCCGGCCGCACTCCGAACGCCTTGTACCATTCATCGAAATTGCGGACGATGCCGTTGATCCGGTATTCGGGCGGCGCATGGGGATCGGTCACCAGCATCTGGCGGGCGATTGCCTCGCGCGACTTTGTGCGCCAGGCCTGCGCCCAGGCCAGGAAGAAGCGCTGGTCACCGGTGTAGCCGTCGATAATCGGCGCGGCCTTGCCGCCCAGCGATAGCCGATAAGCGCGATAGGCCAGGCTCAGGCCGCCCAGATCGCCGATGTTCTCGCCCAGGGTCAGCGCGCCATTGACACAAGTCTTGCCTGCGTCGAACGGGCAGAAAGTCGAGTATTGCTCGACCAGCTTGCCGGTCAGTGCCTCGAAGGCCGCCTTATCGGCGGAGGTCCACCAGTCGCGCAGATTGCCGGCACCGTCCGATTTGGCGCCCTGATCGTCGAAACCGTGCCCCAGCTCATGACCGATCACCGCGCCGATCGCACCGTAATTGACCACCGGGTCTGCCGTGAGGTTGAAGAACGGCGGTTGCAGGATCGCTGCCGGGAACACCACCTCGTTGAAGGTGGGGTTATAATAGGCATTCACCGTCTGCGGCAGCATAAACCACTCGGCGCGGTCGACCGGCTGGTCGAGACGGGCGACCTGATAGTCGAGGCTCCATTTGCCGGCGGCGATCTGGTTGGCGAGCGGCGCGCTCGGCGAGATGGCTAGGCCTTGGTAGGTTTTGTAGATCTTGGGTGCCCCGATCTTGGGGGTGAAGGCATTGAGCTTGGCTTCGGCCTCCGCCCGGGTGGCCGGACCCATCCATTTGAGTTCGGCAAGGTTGGCCGCCATCGCCTTGCGCAGATTGCCGACCAGCTGCGCCATCGCCGCCTTGTTCGCGGCCGGAAAATAGCGCTCGGCGTAGACTTGGCCCAGCAGCTCGCCGATTTGACCTTCGACCGCGCTGATCCCCCGCTTCCACCGGACCCGCTGCTGCGGCTGGCCGCTCAGGACCGTGCCGTAGAACGCGAAATGGGCGTCATCGATGTCTTTGGGCAGGAACGCGGCCTGATCGCTGAGGAAATGAGCAGCAAGCCAGGCCTGCCAGATGAAGAGCGGCGCCGTTTCGATCAGCTTCATCGTCGCCGGCACCCCGCCGCCAAGGTTCGCCGCTATCTCCGGCGCAATCTTCGCCGCCGCCAGTTCCGCAGCCGTCGGCGGCACCTGCGCGACGATGGCATATTCTGCCGCCCCGGCGCCAAGCTCGCGGACAAAGGTTCCGATCGAACCGCCCGGGGCAAGTGCCTCAAGCTCGGCTAGTGATTGCTTGTTGTAGGTAAGGTCGCGGTTGCGTTGCAGTGTGCGGTCCCACATCACGCGGGCCATCTCGGTTTCCAGTGCGAGTACGGACCGGGCGGCGGCGGGCGGATCGCTGTAGCCCGCCTTGCCCAGCAGGAACGTCAGATACTCCAGATATTTCGCGCGGAATTGGGTGTAGCGGGGATTATCGACGAGGTAATAATCGCGGTCAGGCAGGCCGAGTCCGGCCTGTCCCAGATACAGCGCGTAGCGGGTGCTCTGCTTCTCGTCGGCATCAACCGATGCGCCGATCGGCGAGGCGAAACCCGGCGCGGCGAACAGCGCCAGCAAGTCGCCGCGCGTTTTCACCGCGGCAATCCGGTCAAGATAAGGCCGCGCCGGGGCAAGTCCGGCCGCCTCGATCCCGGCGGTATTCATATAGGCCGAATAAGCCGCGGCAATCCGCGCCTGCGACGACCCCGCTGGCCATTTTCGCGCCGAAAGCTCTTCGAGAAGGGCGCGCAGCCGTTCGTCCGACTGATCGCTCAAGGTGCTGAAGGCACCGATCCGCGACTTGTCCGCCGGCAGGACTGCCGCGTTTTCCCACTTGCCGTTGACATAGTGGTCGAAGTCGTCGCCGGGTCTGGCGGCCTTATCGATATGCTGCGTCTGGATGCCGAACGTGCCCCAGTTCTCACCGTCCAGTTCGGCTGCCACTGCCGTTGCGGTCAGGCCAAGCGTAGCCAGGGCGAGAGAGAACGAGACGGCACGGTGCCGGAAAGCGTAGCGCGGCATGGATACTCCGATCTTTGGCGCGGCTGGATTGCGATTCGGCTATAGCGCGCGAGGTGACTTAAGGTTCGCTGAACTGCGCGCGAAAATCACTCTGCCGCAACGCTCTGCCGGTCGTCAAACTGGAGCGCCGCCAGCCGCGCGTAAAGGCCGCCGTTTCTTACCAGCGCATCATGCGTGCCCTGCTCGACGATGCGGCCGCGGTCCATCACGATGATCCGGTCAGCCTGGCGCACGGTGGCGAGGCGGTGGGCGATGACCAGGGTGGTGCGGCTGGCCATAAGCCGGTCGAGCGCGTCCTGCACCAGTCGTTCGCTTTCGGCATCGAGCGCGCTGGTCGCCTCATCGAGCAGCAGGATCGGCGCATCGCGCAGCAGCGCGCGGGCAATCGCCATGCGCTGGCGCTGGCCGCCGGACAGCCGCGATCCGTCCTCGCCGAGGAAGGTGGCAAGGCCGTCGGGCAATTCGCGCAGAAAATCCTCGGCATGGGCGGCGCGCGCCGCTTCCCAGATCGCCTCATCGCTCGCCTCCCAATTGCCGTAGCGCAGATTGTCGCGGGCATCGGCGGCGAACAAAACTCCGTCTTGCGGCACCAGCGCGAAGCGGCGGCGGATGTCGGCGGGGTCTGCCGAGGTGAGCGGCACCCCGTCGAGTTTAATCGTCCCGGCCTGGGGATCGTAGAAACGTTCGGCCAGCTGAAACAGGGTCGATTTGCCGGCGCCCGACGGCCCGACAATCGCGACCATCTCGCCCGGTTCCACCGTCAGCGTGAAATCGGCCAGCGCGGCCACTTCCGGCCGCGAGGGATAGCGGAAAGTGACATGATCGAACGCCAGCTGACCGCGCGGCGGCTGCGGCAGGGCAACCGGCCGGGCTGGCGGGGCAATGGCCGGCTTTTCATTGAGCAGCTCATTGAGTCGGCTCGCAGCGCCAGCACCGCGCACCAGATCGCCGTAAACTTCGGTGAGCGAACCGAATGCGCCTGCCACCAGCCCGCCGGTAATGACGAATGCCGCGATGGTACCACCGCTGATCGTCCCCTGCGCCACGCCCAGCGCGCCCTGCCACATCAGCAGGGTGATCGACCCAAAGATCACCATGATGACAATCGCGGTCATGACCGCGCGGATCATGATGCGCCGCCGGGCGACCGCGAATGTCCGCTCCACGGCAACGCCAAAGCGCTCGCTCTCGCGCCGTTCCTGGTTGAACGCCTGAACTACTTTCACCGCGCCAAGCACCTCGGCGACCAACGCGCCGATATCGGCGACCCGGTCCTGGCTGCTACGCGAAACACTGCGCAGCTGGCGGCCGAAGAGGGTCAACGGCAAAATGACGAGCGGTATGGCCGCGACCAACCCCAGCGTCAGTTTGGGCGCCAGAGTGAAGAGATAGGCGACCCCGCCCACTGCCAGGATCGCATTGCGCAGCGCCACCGAGACCGTGGTGCCGACCACCTGCTCGATCAGGCTGGTGTCCGCAGTCATCCGTGAGGAGATTTCCTTGGGGCTGTTGTCCTCAAAGAAGCTTGGCGCGAGGCGCAGCAGGTTGTTCTGCACGGCGAGGCGGATATCGGCGACAACGCGTTCGCCCAGCCACGATACTGCATAGAACCGCACGGCCGTGCCAATTGCCAGGACCGCGACGATAACCAGCAGATATTGGAACCACCGGGCGATATCGTCGGGATTGCCGCCGCTGGCGAATCCCCGGTCGATAATCAGGCGGAAGCCGGACGGGATCGCCAGAGTCGCCGAGGCCGTGACCAACAGCGCAGCGCCCGCGGTCGCCACCCGGCCAGGATAGGCCGCCGCTGCCTTCCAGATCATCCGTAACGGACCAAGGCTGCGGACGGGCTTGGCCTTTTCGGCTGCGACTTGGGTTACATCGTCGGTCTCGGCATTCATCTCGCGCCCGTAGCGCAGGCGCAGGTCCGGGCAAAGCGGCAAACCGCGCGTCCGCCGAGGGCAAGTTCGAGTAAGTTAATAAAATCGACAATTGCGCATGATAGCCCTATATAGAATTGGCGCGAAAGTTCCTCGGATTGGCCATATTTTGGGGCAATCTGGCGCGTTTGCGCCCAAGCGATTGGCAATCCGTTGAAGGAACACCTAACCTGATTTTTCGGCGCGGGTGTTGGTGGATGGAAGTGAAGCGACGTGAACTGATCACTGGTGGGTTAGCGGCAGGTGCGCTATGCGCCGTGCCGGCGCGTGCCGGTGCTCAGGCGCTGACGCAGGCATTCGATCTGGCCTTTGCCCAACCGTCGTCGAGCACGGCCTATGAGCGCCGACTCGGGGAAATTGCCCGGCGCGAGCGTGACCGTGCGGGATCGAAGCTGTGGCGCAAGGACATTGTCGGCATTGCCGATTATGCCCGGCCGTCGTCGCTTCCCCGCCTCCATTTCGTCAACATGGACAGCGGCAAGGTTCGATCCTTCCTTGTTGCCCATGGCAAGGGTTCGGATCCCGAGCATGATGGCTGGCTCAAACGTTTCTCTAATTACCCCGGATCAGAAGCCACCTCGCGGGGCAGCTATCTGACCTGCGAATGGTATAATGGGAAATACGGCACGTCGATCCGTCTGGTCGGGCTCGACGGCGATAATTCCTTGGCGCTGGACCGCGCCATCGTGATGCATGGGGCCGCCTACGTCGATGCCGCGATGATCGAAAAATTCGGCAAAATTGGCCGCTCGCAAGGCTGCTTCGCGATGTCGCCCGCAGACTTCAACGAAGCACTGTGGCATCTCTCCGGCGGACGTCTGCTTTACGCCGATCGTGTCAACGTAATATAACTTCTTTGCCGCAATTCGCTGCGACCGATGTCTCGGTTCAGCCGGTCACAACGGATTGTCCAGCTTGATGATCGCCTCACTGCTGATGCGCTGGCCGGTCTTGGGCTGGCGCGGTTGATCGAAACTCGCGAGGACCGGCGCATCGCGGTCATAGATGTCGTTAAACGCGGTCAGCTTGCCGGTAATATCCTGCGCCATGGTGAAATAGGTGATGTACACCGGGAACGTTCTGGTCATCGGCACTTTCGTGTACTTGCCCGAGAGTGCATTCTGCACTGCCTGCTCAGCGGTCAGGTCGGCGCCCAGTATCGCCATGGTCATGCCTAGTTCCTGCGCCCGCTCGGTGCGGATGCAGCCGTGACTGAAGGCGCGGACCGGCGCATTGAACAGCTTCCGCGAGGGCGTGTCGTGCAGGTAGATGGCATGAGGATTTGGCATGTCGATCTTCATCAGCCCCAGCGAATTGCCCGGGCCCGGCTGCTGCACGACGGTAATCAAGCCGTCGGTGCCGGCGCGGGTCACGACATAACCCTCACGCCGTGCCGCCGCGGGATTGCGGATGAGCCGCGCGCCCAATCCCTCGCCTACGACAATCGATTGCGGCACCGTCCAGGTCGGATTGAACACCACCGCCTTAACCTGCTCGGCCAATTGCGGCGTCGCAGTCTTACCCGGCTTGCCGACGATCGTGCGATAGGAGCGCACGATACGGTCGTTAGTTGCCAGCCGCAGCTGAAACTCGGGCACATTGGTGTGCAGATAAAGCACGCCAAGATCGCGCGGCAACCAACGCCAGCGGTCCATATTGGCGCGGATTAGCGCGCGCTTGGTCTTTGCCTCGGCAGGCGTGACGGCGAGTGCGGCTCTCAGGGCCTGATAGTCACGGTTGGTCGGCGCCAGCCCGGTGAGCACGCCGGCGACGTCATGGGTATCGAGCGCTCGCGCCATCAGCGCCGGTGTTGGCGTGACATCGACATCGGGATCGACCGCGAACCACTGGACCCGCGCCGGCATCGGCGTGCGGCCATCGCGCAAATCCTCGGCGAGCCAGGCGAACGACGTGCTGGCTACCTCGTCCAGCTCCGGACCCGGTCCCGCGTCGATGGCCTCGCGCAGCGTACCAGGTAGATAATCGGCCGGGATCAACCCGTCTTCATCGATATGGGCGATCACGCCAAGCAGCGCCTCGGCATCGCCCAGCGACCAGGGCATGATTGGCTCGGGCACCGGCGCGGGGGGTGGTACGGGCTGGCCGGTAATATCGGAACCAGCCGCCGGCGGCAGTACAATCACCGGAACGGGGGCGACCGGAACCGGGGCGGCGGTGGGCGGGGTACCGCTCTCCGGCTGGCGCGGGGCCGCGCCGACCGGGACCGGCGCTATCGCTAGCGCCAGCACTGCTGCTGCCATCATGCCGCCCGGCGATAGTCGCGCGCGTAACTGCTGTGTCATCCCTGAAAGCTCCAACGCGGCAATAATCTCCGCCGCTTGCGGCCGGACATCTGCCCGTTTCTTTCCCCGCCATCAAGCATCACGCCTGTCCCTGACCTGAACTTGCAAGCAGGTGACGCAATCGCGCAACAGCGCCTAAGGCGAATCGGATGTTGCGCACCCATCCGAGCCTGCCTTTCCTTGCCGCCGCCACTGGTATTGCCACCTTCAGCGCGATGGACGCGGTGATGAAAGCGGCGTCGATCGAGGCCGGGGTGTTTACCGCGTTGTTCCTGCGCTGCGCTTGCGGCACGCTGCTGATGGTGCCGATCTGGGCGCTCTCGGGACCGCGCCGGCCGCGCCGCGACGCCGTGAAAGTTCACCTGCTGCGCTCTTCCGTTGTCACGGGAATGGCGCTGCTGTTCTTCTGGGGGCTGGTGCGAATCCCGATTGCCGAGGCTATCGCGCTGTCCTTCATTGCCCCGCTGATCGCGTTATATCTGGCCGCAGTGCTGCTCGGCGAAAAAATTGAGCCCAAGGCGGTGATTGCCTCGCTACTTGGTCTGGGCGGGGTGTTGGTGATTGCGGCCGAGCGGCTCGCCAGCGGCACGCTGGACCCGCGCTCGGCCTGGGGCATCGCTGCGGTGCTGACCTCGGCAGTGCTCTATGCCTGGAACCTTATTCTCCAGCGCCAGCAGGCGCAGCTCGCCAGCCCTCAGGAGATCGCGCTGTTCCAGAACCTGCTGGTTGCCGCGATCCTTAGCCTCGCGGCCCCCTGGCTGCTCGCCTGGCCCAGCCCCGGAGCTTTGCGCGATATCGTCAGCGCCGCCTTCCTCGCCGTCATATCGCTGATGCTGCTAAGCTGGGGCTATGCCCGGGCAGAAGCGCAGGCCCTGGTGCCGGTCGAATATAGCGGCTTCATCTGGGCGGCACTGCTCGGCTTTCTGATGTTCGGCGAGATCGTCACCTGGGCAACCTTGGTCGGCGTCATCGCGATCGTCATCGGTTGCTGGATTGCCGCTCGAAAATCGACCGAACAGACCGCCCTCTAGACCTTGACCTGCCGTCCCCGAACGCGCATCGGCGGCGCCGACGAATCCGTTCCCGCAATGCAGCAGCAGCCAGCTTCGGGAGCCCGCACAATAAGGAACAGGCCGAATGACCCAGGTCGGACAGGACACGCTCGCAACTCGCAGCACGATGACCGTGGCAGGCCGCGCGTTCGCCTATTACTCGCTGAAAAAGGCGGGCGCGAAACTGGGCGATGTCTCCCGCCTGCCGTTCTCGATGAAGGTTCTGCTGGAAAACCTGCTGCGCTTTGAGGACGGCGGCTTCACCGTGTCCACCGCCGACATCCAGGCGCTGGTCGATTGGCAAAAGAACCCCCGGGAATCGCAGAACGAAATCCAGTACCGCCCCGCGCGCGTGCTGATGCAGGACTTCACCGGCGTGCCCTGCGTGGTCGATCTTGCCGCAATGCGCGACGCGATCGCCAAGCTTGGCGGTGATACCAGCAAGATCAACCCGTTGGTCCCGGTGCATCTGGTGATCGACCATTCGGTGATGGTCGACGAATTCGGCCATCCCAAGGCGTTCGAGCAGAATGTCGAGATCGAATATCAGCGCAACATGGAGCGCTACGACTTCCTCAAATGGGGCTCGAAAAGCCTCGACAATTTCAAGGCGGTTCCCCCCGGCACCGGCATTTGCCACCAGGTCAACCTTGAACACATCGCCCAGGCGGTATGGACCAGCACCGATCCCTCCGGCGTGACCGTCGCCTATCCGGACACCTGCGTCGGCACCGACAGCCACACCACCATGATCAACGGCCTTGGCGTGCTTGGCTGGGGTGTCGGCGGGATCGAGGCGGAGGCGGCAATGCTTGGCCAGCCGGTGTCGATGCTGATACCCGAAGTTGTCGGCTTCAAGTTGACCGGCGCGCTGCAGGAAGGCGTCACTGCCACCGATCTGGTGCTTACCGCAACGCAGATGCTGCGAACCAAGGGCGTTGTCGGGCGGTTCGTCGAATATTACGGCGAGGGCCTTGCCTCGCTCTCCCTTGCCGACCGCGCGACGCTGGCCAATATGGCGCCCGAGTACGGCGCCACCTGCGGCTTTTTTGGGGTGGACGACAAGACGCTGGAATATCTGCGCCTCACCGGCCGCGACGAAGACCAGGTCGCGCTGGTTGAAGCCTATTCCCGCGAGCAAGGCCTGTGGATCGATCCGTCCGCCCCGGAGCCGATCTTCACCGATACGCTCGATCTCGACATAGCCACGGTGGTCCCCTCGCTCGCCGGGCCGAAGCGGCCGCAAGACAAGGTGGCGCTCACCGAGGTTGACGACGTTTTCAACGCCGATCTTTCAAGCCTTTACCAGAAAGCTGCCCAGCGCGTGCCGGTGACCGGCAAGATGCACGACATCGGCGACGGCGACGTGGTTATCGCGGCTATCACCAGCTGCACCAACACCTCCAATCCGGGGGTAATGATCGCCGCCGGCCTCGTCGCCAAGAAGGCCAACGCACTGGGCCTGAGGCCCAAGCCCTGGGTCAAGACCAGCCTGGCCCCCGGCAGCCAGGTGGTGTCCGACTATTTCAACAAATCAGGCCTGACCGAGCATCTGGACGCAATCGGTTTCAATCTGGTGGGCTACGGCTGCACCACCTGCATCGGCAACTCAGGGCCGCTGGCCGAGCCAATCAGCGCCGCGATCAACGCCAACAACATCGTCGCCGCCTCGGTCATCTCGGGCAACCGCAACTTCGAAGGCCGGGTCTCGCCCGATGTGCGGGCGAACTTCCTCGCCTCGCCGCCACTGGTGGTTGCCTATGCGCTGAAGGGAACGGTCACCGAGAACTTCACCACCACCCCGATCGGCAAGGGCAGCGACGGGAGTGACGTGTTTCTGCGCGATATCTGGCCGACCAACGAGGAAGTGTCCGCCACCATCGCGCTTTGCGTCGATCGCAGCATGTTCCAGGCACGCTATGCCGAGGTCTATAAGGGCGACGCGCATTGGCAGGCGATCGACGTCACCGGCAGCGAAACCTACAGCTGGCGCGCCGGCTCGACTTATATCGCCAATCCGCCCTATTTCGAGGGCATGAGCATGACCCCGGCGGCGGTGCAGGACATCGTTGAGGCCAAGCCGCTCGCCATCCTGGGCGATTCGATCACCACCGATCACATCAGCCCCGCCGGCAACATCAAGGCCGACAGCCCGGCTGGCAAATATCTGCTCGACCACCAGGTCGCCAAGGGCGACTTCAACTCCTACGGCGCGCGCCGCGGCCATCACGAGGTGATGATGCGCGGCACCTTCGCCAATATACGCATCAAGAACGAGATGGTCCCGGGGGTCGAGGGTGGCATGTCCTGCGTCGGTGGCGAAGTCATGTCGATCTACGACGCGGCGATGACGCACAAGGCCAATGGTACGCCGCTGGTGGTGGTCGCCGGCAAGGAATACGGCACCGGCTCCAGCCGCGACTGGGCCGCTAAAGGAACAAAGTTGCTCGGCGTGCGGGCGGTGATCGTCGAAAGCTTCGAGCGCATCCACCGCTCGAACCTGGTCGGAATGGGCGTCTTGCCGCTGCAATTCACTAATGGCGACACTCGCCAGAGCCTCGGCCTGACAGGCGACGACAGTTTCACCATCCGCGGCGTCGCCAGCCTCAAGCCGCGCCAGGACGTGGACGTCGAGGTCACCCGCAAGGACGGCTCGACGTTCAGCTTCAACGCGCTGTGCCGCATCGATACCGCCAATGAGGCCGAATATTTCATGAACGGCGGCATCCTGCATTATGTGCTGCGCAAGCTGGCGGCCTGAACGCAAATCAATGAACCTGGCCCTATGAAATTGGCTATCGAGATCGCCGGATGGACGGGCGCGCTGCTCATCCTCGTATCCTATATTCTGGTCTCGACCGGCAAGCTTTCGGGCCAATCCGTCGCCTTTCAATGGCTTAATGTCGCCGGTTCGCTGGGTTTTGTCGCCAACAGCGGCTGGCACGGGGCAATCCCTTCGACCGCGCTCAACGTGGTGTGGTGCGCTGTAGGCCTGGCGGCGCTGTGGACCTTGCGCCAGCGGGGCTAGAACAAGCTTCGTTCGAGCGGCGCGGAGGGTGCCGGCTATCGCTATTCGGAAAAAGGGCGGCCCTGAAGCCGCCCTTCCCCCCGTTAAGCTTGCTCAAGCGAAACTGCGGGTCAAGCGGGCTTCCGCGCGGGCCGGCGCAGTGCGAACAATGCGGCAGCCGCTGCGCCGAACAGCAGGAGCATCGGCGGGGCCGGCACTTCGTTGCCGCCCGTCGAGCTGCTGCCCGTCGAGCCGCTGGATGTCGAACTGCCGCCCGTCGAACCGCCGGAAGTAGAACTGGAGGTGGACGACGAACCCGACGACGAGGACGAGGTGGAGGAGCTCGTCGAAGATGAGGTCGATGACGAACTGCTGCTGGTGACATTGCCTGAGCTGGTCGAGACATTTCCCGAACTCGAACTTACATTTCCGGACGAGCTCGAGACGTTGCCCGAAGAAGTCGAGACATTACCCGATGAGCTGGACACGTTGCCGGATGAGCTGGAAACATTTCCCGAGGACGTGGAAGTCGATGTCGAAACCCCGCCGGTGCTGGTTGATACACCACCGGTCGAGGTGGAAACCCCGCCGGTCGACGTTGAAGACGACGTCGATACACCGCCCGTCGAGGTCGATATTCCGCCGGTGGTGGTCGAGCTGGTGATGCCCCCCGTCGAAGTCGATACCCCGCCAGTAGTGGTCGAGCTGGTGATGCCGCCGCTCGACGTCGATGTCGAGCCGCCGGACGTCGAACTGGAGCCGGTGCTGGTCGAGGAAACGACAACATTGCCGCCGCCGCTGCTACCGCCACCGAAGAACCCGCCAAAAAAGCCACCGCCGAAACCGCCGCTCGAGCCGCCGCCGATGACAACTGCGGTCCCGCCGCCGGACGAACTGACTGGTTGCGGTGGCAGCGGCGGCAGATAGGGCATCGGCATGGGCGCCGTCACCAGTGCGGGCGGCTGGCAGCAGACCGTGCGCTTGACGATCCGGCGCACCCGCCTGACCTGCCGCGGCACCGAATGTTCGGCTCGGCGCAAGACCGGATTGCGCGGCTGGGCCGTGGCGCGCTTCACCTGCTTGACGTACTGGACATGCTTCGCCGGCTTTTCGGCGACATGGACGGCGCCGCCGCCAACCAACGCGCCGCCCACCGCAAGAGCGGATAATTTCGCGAGGGCCATCCGAACCGACATACCTATTGCTCTCTTCTCGTTCCGCTGGATGGCGCCTCACAAAGACCAGCCACCTGATCGGGACATTTCTATGCCATAAGAAACGCAGAGACCGGTTAAGGCGACAATGGAGTTAACCCCGTTTGGGGCGTGCCGATTTGGGATTTGGGTGATTTTCGCCGCGCCTGACAGTCACCTGTCCCGAAATGGAACCGATTATTGCCACGTCATGAAGCGATAGCGGCTTCGGGTTCTACGCGGACTCACCGGCATCAGGCTCAAACAGCCCCGCCTGACTGCCGGTAGGCGGCGCCAGATCGAGGTGCCGCCAGGCGGCGTCGTTCAGGCAGCGGCCGCGCGCGGTGCGGGCGACCAGGCCGAGCTGGATGAGATAGGGCTCGATCACTTCCTCGATCGTGTCGCGCGGCTCGGACAGGCCCGCCGCCAGGGTTTCCACGCCAACCGGGCCGCCCTTGTAGATATCCGCGACCATCCGCAGATAGCGCCGGTCCATCGCATCGAGGCCCAGGCTGTCGACTTCAAGCCGGGTCAGCGCATCGTCGGCAACCGCGCGCGTCACGGTGCCGTTTCCGGCGACATGGGCAAAGTCACGCACCCGCCGCAGCAGCCGCCCCGCCACCCGCGGGGTACCCCGCGCGCGGCGGGCAATCTCGCGCGCGCCGTCCCGCTCCATGCCGATGCCGAGCAGCCGGGCGCCGCGGGTCACCACGCTTTCAAGCTCGTCGACCGAGTAGAAATTGAGCCGCACCGGAATGCCGAAGCGGTCGCGCAGCGGGGTGGTTAGCAGGCCCTGCCGGGTGGTCGCGCCGATCAGGGTGAAGGCCGGCAGATCGATCCGCACCGAGCGCGCCGACGGCCCCTCGCCGATGATCAGATCGAGCGCCCGATCCTCCATCGCCGGGTAGAGAATCTCCTCGATCACCGGATTGAGCCGGTGAATCTCGTCGATGAACAGGACATCGCCCGCTTCGAGATTGGTCAGCAGCGCGGCAAGATCGCCCGCCTTGGCGATCACCGGACCAGAGGTTGCGCGGAAGCCCACGCCAAGTTCGCGCGCGACAATCTGGGCCAGCGTGGTCTTGCCGAGGCCCGGCGGGCCGAAAAACAACACATGATCCATCGCCTCGCGCCGCGATTTGGCGGATGCGATGAAGACGGACAGGTTGTCCTTGGCGGCGGCCTGACCGACAAATTCGGCGAGGGTTTTGGGGCGCAGGGCGGCGTCGATATCTTCGGGCGCGCGCTGAGGAGTGAGGTGGGGGTTATCGGTCATTCAGGAAGATGCCGGGGAACGTCGCGCGAATGATGCAGAACACGAACTATCTGCACAACCTGGACTTCAATGCGATATAATATCCGGTGACTTCCGCACACCAGGCAGCGCAGCCCCACTCCGAATCCGGGCCGCGCCTCGCCGCTGAGCGGATAGGTGGCGAGCCGCGCAAATGCTTGGTCAAATGCGTCGTGATACGCAGCGACCGTAGCTTCACCGAAATGGCTGGTGCCGTACGTGTCGATTTCGGCCAGATCGGCATAAGCCCTGCGGCTCAGGAAAACGTCAGCCACGCCGGGCGCGACGTTCGGCGACGATTTCCTTGAGGACTTCGCGGGCATCGCGCTCGATGAACCCTGACGCCAGCCCCTCTTCGACCGCCGACCGCACCCACGCGGTATCGGCGGCCTCTGCGAGATCGCGGCGCACAAGCTCCCGCAGGTAATCGCCCGCGTCGGCGTAACGTCCTTCTGCGAGACGCGCTTTCAACGGGCCAGCCAGGTCGGCCGGAAGTGAAAAGCTAAGGTCGGTCATGGCGAGGTTATCCTCCAACTTGGCCGGTGCGGCAAGTGGGTTGCGCGGAGGCGCGGCGTCGGCGCCGTCCGGCTGGCGGTGCGGGGTGAGGGTTATCGGTCATTTATAACAAGCCAAACTCAGGAAGACATGAGACATCTAAGGTGCTTTCACCTTGCGCTTCCAGCATGAAGCATTTCGGCTCTGCTGGGACTTTGCCATCCCACGTACAAATCAAAATTTTCTGTCGATTCGGAAGCATCAAAGCATGCCCCATGAGTAGCGCCTTCAAACCGGCAAGCCTGCTATTGAGCAACCCCACGTCAAATGCTGGCATCCTCTCACTGATAACCTGTCGAGCGCTGGGAACATGAAGCAAGTCGCCGCATACACCGTAGACCTTTGATAAGCTTGCGATCATCAAAGGCTTGGACTTGGGAATCGCGTGATGTGCGCCGGGTCCATTTTTGTCGATTTCAATCACAATTGGAATTGGAAGCGGATGTGCATTCACTTGATCGAGTTCTGCAAAGACGTCTTTCGGGCGCCACTTTCTGTCATCAATGGCCTCGCCGTGGTCGACATGAGCAAGGGTTGATCCGAGCAAGACTAGCTCACAAATCTTGCGGATTTGGACGACAGCCAACTCACAACTAGTCCAATTGTTTTCGTGTCCGGGATTTTTCAACACTTCGTCCAGCGCATTTTCCGCAGCCAGGACGCGCCTAGCAAAGTCTTCCATCACCGAGGGGTACGCAGATTCAAGCGGTTCAGCAGCCATCACCCCGCCGCCCGCTTCAACGCCACCCGCACCAGTGCGTCCAACTCCGCACCCTCGCCCAGTTCTTCCAGCGCCCGCGCCACGGCCGCTGCCGCGACATTGGGCTTAAAGCCCAGGTTTTGCAGCGCCGAAATGGCGTCCGCGCTGGGTGAACCCGCAGGCATAGAGGCGAAGCCTGGTCCGCCTGCCATACTCGGCAAAGCCCCCGCCCGGTCCTTCAGCTCATTGACGATCCGGCCCGCCAGCTTCGGCCCCACCCCCTGCGCGCGTGCCACCATCGCCGCATCGCCGCCCGCACACGCGCGTTGCAATTCCTCGATTGAAAGGGCGGAGAGCACCGCCAGGGCCATCTTTGAGCCCACCCCCTGCACGCCGGTCAGCAGCCGGAACCATTCGCGCTCGGCGCCGCTGGCGAAACCGATCAGCCGCATGTCGTTTTCGCTGACCTGTAGTTCGGTGTGGATCGTCA
>JANMCD010000192.1:0-25315 GCA_031360905.1 Novosphingobium sp. | reverse complement strand
TGGCCTATGGCAAGATCGTCGCATCCTCGGAAATCGCGCGCTTCGGCGAGAATTCATCGGCCCAGCAGGCCGGTCTGCGGATCGGCGACCGGATCGTGCGGATCGACGGTCACGAAATCTCCAGCTTCATGGATATTGCCGAGCGTGTCGCGCCCTATCCGGGCCACACTGTGAATGTTTCGGTGGACCGTGATGGGCGGGATATCGAGCTTCCCGTCAGAATCCGGGATTCGCTGGAGCGCGATCGGTTCGGCAACGAGGCCCGCATCGGCCGGATCGGCATCGGCGCGAGCAAGCCCGTCATCGAACCGGTCGGGCCAGTCGAGGCGGTAACGCTGGCCGGCAGCCAGACGGCGGGGATCATGCGCCTGATGGTCACTGGTTTCAGCCAGATCATCACCGGCGAGCGGTCGGTCAAGGAGCTTGGCGGGCCGATCAAGATCGCCAAGTTTTCCGGGGAGCAGCTGAGCCTCGGCTGGCTCGAATTCGTTGGTTTTGCCGCGATGATCTCGATTAACTTGGCATTCATCAACCTCCTGCCAATCCCCGCGCTCGATGGCGGACATCTGGCTTTCTACGCGGCTGAAGCGGTGCGCCGGAAGCCACTGGGTCTACGAAGTCAGGAATGGGCAGTTCGTACGGGACTGGCGCTGGTGCTGGCCCTGACGGTGTTCGTTACGCTGAACGATATTGCGGCGCTCCCGCTTTTCGGGGGCTAGGCGGTGGAGAACTAGGATAGATCGACGCTTTGAGCCGGACAATTGCTTGATTGCCCGAACGCCATCGGGCACAGGGCTCCGGCAATGCGAGGGTGAACGCGCAGTTTAGCCCGGCGGGTAGCGCCGATCACCCTGCCATGTTTGGCGGGTCAAAACTTACAGGACTTCCGTGTTGATGATGGGATTGAGCAATAATCGCCGCGATCAAGCCCGCTACGGTCCCAATCTGGTCGTGGCGATGCTGGGCTCGTCGATCCTTGCGGGATTGCCCGGCCTGGCAGCTGCGCAAGACGTTGCTGCACCTGTTTCCGACGCACCCCGCGTCGCCGCACCGACAGCTGCTCTGCCTGAAGTTGCGCTAACCGCACCTGCTCAAGACATCATCCAGACGATTACCGTGGTCGGCATGCAGCGGCTCGAGCCCGATACGATCCGGTCCTATATCAAGCTGCGCTACGGCGAGCCCTACAGCCAGGCAGCTGCCGATCAGGCGCTGAAAGATCTGTTCGCCACCGAGCTGTTCTCCGATGTCCAGATCCGTAACGAGCGCGGAAATGTGGTGATCCAGGTGAAGGAAAACCCCGTCATCAACCGCATTGTGCTGGAAGGCAACAAGCGGATCAAGGACGACAAGATCCTTCCTGAAATCAAGCTCGCCTCGCGTCAGATTTTTACCCGCTCGAAAGTGCGGGCCGACGTGCTGAGGATCATCGAGCTGTACAAGCGCCAGGGCCGCTTTGCCGCCACGGTCGAGCCGAAGATGGTTGCGCTGGAGCAGAACCGGGTCGATATCGTCTTCGAGGTCAGCGAAGGTCCCAAGTCGAAGGTTCGCCAGATCAACATTCTCGGAAACCAGGAATTTTCGGACGGCCGGCTGCGTGGTCAGATGGTGACCAAGCAGGCGCGGTTTACCCGCCTGTTCAGCTCCGGCACCAGCTACGATCCTGATCGCATGGCGTTCGACCAGCAGAAACTGCGGCAATATTATCTGACCGAAGGTTACGCCGATTTCCGCGTCGTCTCGGCCGTTGCCGAGTTGACGCCGGACAAACGCGATTTCATCCTCACTTATGTGGTGGAAGAAGGGAAACGCTACAAATTCGGCGATGTGAAGGTCGAAAGTCAGCTTCGCGATTTCGATGGCGATGTGCTGGCCAGGCAGCTGCCAATGAAAAAAGGCGAGTGGTACAACGCCAAGCTTGTCGAAGATACGATCGAGCGGTTGAACGAAACGGCCGGCACCTTTGGCTACGCCTTTGCCGATATCCGTCCGAATTACGAACGGAGCAAGGACGATCTGACGATGGGCCTGAACTTCGTCATTGCCGAGGCGCCGCGCGTCTATGTCGAACGGATCGACGTCAACGGCAATACGCTGACCCAGGATAAGGTCATCCGGCGTGAATTCCGCCTGGCCGAAGGCGATGCGTTCAATTCGCTGCAAGTGAAGCGCTCGACCAACCGGATCAAGTCATTGGGTTATTTCCAGGAAAAATTCGAGGTTGAGCAGAAGCCGGGCAGCGCGCCGGACCGGATCATACTCGAGGCTAATGTCGAAGAAAAGCCGACCGGAGAATTGCAGCTGTCGGCCGGCTTCTCCAGCATAGAGAACTTCATTTTCCAGGCCTCGGTGCAGCAGCGCAATTTCCGCGGGCGCGGCCAGACGGTCGGACTTTCGGGCAGCTATTCGAAATATTCGAAGAGTGTCGAGGCAAGCTTCACCGAGCCCTATCTGTTCGACCGCAATGTTTCATTCGGCGCCGATATTTATCGCCGCGATTACAACAGCTTCAACTTCCAGCAAAGTAGTCGCAGAAACACGTATTCGCAGTCGACCACTGGCCTGCAGTTACGGCTGGGCGTGCCGCTGTCCGAATATCTCACAGCAGTGGCCACCTATACCCTGAACTACGATCAGATTTCGCTTGATCAAGGGCAGTTCTTTTCCGACCGTTTCACGCCTGGCGTCAGGCAGTGCGATCCGGCGCTTGCCGGGCGCTACCTGTGCGAGGCTCTTGGCGACCGGCTGAGCTCGATCGTCGGTGTATCGTTTATCAATGACACGCTCGATAACCGCTCCCGTCCTTCCCGCGGCCGGCTGATCTCGGTCGGCGGCGATTTTGCCGGGCTTGGCGGTTCGGTGAAATACGGACGCCTGCGGGTCAACGCTGCGCAGTATTTTGCGGTCGGCGGCGGCTTCGTATTCTCCATCTCGGCCGAAGCCGGTGCGATCAAATCCTTCGATAACAGTGGCAACGACGCCGCCGGTATCGACGACGTCCGGCTGACCGATCGCTTCTATCTCGGCGAGCCGCAGTTCCGCGGCTTCGATATCCGCGGGGTCGGGCCACGGGTTTTGCGCAAGCCGCTGATCGACACCAACGGCGATGGAACCGTCGATGGCCCGAACCCGGACCGCAAGAGTTGGACCGACGATGCCATTGGCGGCAAGTATTATTACCTCGCTCGCGCCGAGCTTGAAATTCCGCTGGGTTCTGGAGTCAAGGAACTCGGCATCCGGCCATCGATATTTATGGATGCGGGCGCGGTATGGGGTGTCGCAAACCCGGTCACGGAAACGAATGTCCCAGTGCTCTACCGCCAGATCAATACGGTGGACGCAAATTGTAATCCCACGAACACCTCGACCGTGACCAATTCGGTCAACCCTAACAAGCCAGCTTGCTTGACAAGCGCCGGCAATCAGCAGTTGACATCCCCGGCGATTGAAACCTTCGTCGGCGATAGCTGGAAGCCGCGGCTGGCTGTCGGCATCGGCTTCAACTGGAACTCGCCATTCGGTCCGTTCCGCATCGATTTCGCCAAGGTGTTGCTCAAGCAAGAGGGCGACGACACCAAATCATTCACTTTCAACGTGGGAACCCGTTTCTGATGAACACTATCCATAAATCCGTTTTCGCCGCCGCACTTCTGCTCGGCGGCTCGCAGGCCGCATTTGCACAGAGCGCCGCTGCCGCAGCGCCCGCCATTTCCGGTCCGGCGATTGCCGGCATCGGCGTCGCCAATGTCGATGCTGTCGTCGCCAACTCCAATGCCTTCCGCACCGCCGCCCAGCAGCGCCCGGTGACCTACAAGGCGCAAATCGCGGCAGCGGAAGCGCGGCGCGCGCAGATTTCCACGCAGCTCCAGCCGCTGGTAGAACGCTTCAACCGTGAGAGTCAGGCAGCCACCGCCAACACGCCAGCCGCGCAGAGCTCACTGCAGCAGCAGGCGCAATCTATCCAGCGCATTCAGCAATCTGGCCAGCAAGAGCTGCAGCGCATGCTTGAGTCGGTCGCCATGTCGGAAGCCTATGTGCAGGAGCAGATTAGCGACAAGCTGAACGCGGCGATCCAGGCGGCGATGGCCAAGAAGAAGGTTTCACTGGTGATCACCCCGCAAAGCGTGCTGGCGGCGAGCAACAGCTACAACCTCAACCAGGCGATCCTCGAGGAGCTGAACGTCACGATCCCATCGGCGCAGCTTGTCCCGCCCGCTGGCTGGGAACCGCGCGAGGCTCGCGAAGCGCGGGCTCAGCAGGCCGCGCAGCAGCGTCCGGCTGGCGCGGCCCCGGCCAAACCGCAGCCCGGCGGCCGCTAGTCGTCAACGCGATCGGGGGCACCGGTGAGCAGTCAGACTGAGGGCGTCGCGGCTCCGGCCGCGTCCGCTTATGATACGGCGAAGATCCTGGCCGCGTTGCCGCATCGCTACCCGTTGCTGCTGGTCGACCGGGTGCTCTCGCTGACTATCGGCGAGGAGATTCGCGCGGTCAAGGCAGTGAGCTTCAACGAACAGTTCTTCCAGGGCCATTTCCCCGGCAGGCCGATCATGCCCGGCGTCCTCCAGATCGAGGCGCTGGCGCAGGCTGCGGCAATATTGGCTATCGAGACGCTGGAACTCGCCGGTACCGGCAAGCTGGTCTATTTCATGTCGATCGACGGGGCCAAATTCCGCAACCCGGTGGAGCCAGGCGTGCTGCTCGACCTCCATGTCGGCTTTGTCCAGAAACGCGCGCGGGTGTGCAAGTTCTGGGGCAAAGCATCGGCCGAGGGCAAGTCGACCTGCGAGGTGCAGTTCACCGCCATGATCGCCGACCCGGCCTGAAGATCGCAGCTGGGCCGTCAGGCTGGACAAGCTGGCACCGCAAAGCTATGCGCGCGCTTCCCAATTCGGGCCGGTTGGAACCGGCCGCAAACGAAAGCTGTGACAATGAAGGCCGAGATCCATCCCAATTATCACATGATCAAGGTGCAGATGACTGACGGCACCGTGTTCGAGACCCGCTCGACCTGGGGCAAGGAAGGCGACACGCTGGCGCTCGAAATCGACCCGACGTCGCATCCGGCCTGGACCGGCGGCAATCAGCGCTTGCTCGATGCCGGCGGCCGTGTCGCCCAGTTCAACAAGCGCTTCGGCGGATTGACGCTCAAGAAGACCTGAGCTGCCTCGGCTGATATCCGGGGATGGGCGGCCTGCGAGCCGCCCGCTTTCGTTTACTGGTTGCTGAACGTGTCGATCAGTTCGCGCCATTCGCCACAGGCAGAAGGGACCGGGCGGAGAAATTCGACACCGGCTTTGCCCTGGCGAACCCAGCGCACAACGCCCTCCAGCGTTGATCCGCCTTCCAACGTTATTGCCAGAAATTTACCGGTCCGCAGCCAATCCGCTTCGCTGTTCAAACTGCAGCCATGGGCCGAAATATCGCCAATCCCCATTTGTGCGGTGTGGCCATGGGCCGAAGCGACAGCGGCCTCGATTTGAACAAGCGTCCGCGTAGTCCGGCGCCGATTGGGGAGCGTCGCCCTGAGTGGGGCGGTCAGGCGGAATCGTACGCTTGGCATCGCTATGGGACTCCGGCCGGTAAAACGGCACTCGGACAAACTACGGAGGGCTGGTTAATTTTTGGTGCGCCGACGATTGGTTTGGCAGAGAATTAACCAGCTCAGCCCCACGGTCGTTCGCGATACCAGCGCGTGATCACGTGTTTTTCTCCCTTGCGCACCGGCAAACCGTGGTGGAGCGTGGCCGGATTGCCGCTGCCATCGGGCAAGCGATTGTTCCACGCCAGCAGCATCCCTGCTTCCGGCTGGAAGATTTTGTTGATCGCCGGAAAACGCGTCCCGCCGCCCGCAGCGACGCGGTCGAGGTAGATCATGAAGGTCCAGCTGCGCTGACCGGATATTGTACAATACCGTACAAAGTCTGGGCCCTCGGGCTCGAAATAGTCGGTATGCGCCTTGAATTCCTGGCCCGCACGATAGCGCTGCCCTTGCAAGGGTTCGCCGTGGGCGGGATTGATCCTGGAAATCCACGCGAGCTTGGCGTTAAGGGCCGCTACCAGCGCATCGCCATGATCGAGATCGCATGTTTCGCTGGTGCGGAAATAGGGATCGCCATTGGCATCAGCGATGGTCGAAGGACGACAATTGATATCGATGCGCTGCACCAAGCCTTCGCATTCGCCCGGCGTCAGAAAATGACGCAGCGTGAAAAGCTCCAGCGTGTCTGTATGCACGCGCCGCATTCCGGTGAATGACAGCAGGTGCTGCGCTGATGATTCGCCGGGGTCTTGCATGATGCGAGGATAGGGTCTGCGGCTGGATTTGAAAATCATGCGCGACGAAAGTCGGGCAATTTTCTCTTCCCAAGCTGCGCTCGCTGTGCAAAAGCGCCCTCCCGCGGGCTGCGCGGCGGCAGTTGCCGCACGGTAGGCCGCGCCTCGGCATTAGCGCGAGAATGGCGATCGTAGCTCAGTTGGTTAGAGCGCCGGTTTGTGGTACCGGAGGTCGGGGGTTCGAGCCCCCTCGGTCGCCCCAGTCGCGTCCCGAGCCGGCGTATGCTCGCCCCTTCGCCCCTCGGAGACCCGCGTGACCGCCTTCTGGACCGAGCCCGATTTCGACGATCACGAACATGTAGAGCTGGTGCATGACCGCTTCAGCGGTCTCACCGCAATCGTCGCGCTGCATTCCACCCATCTCGGCCCCGCCGCGGGCGGTACCCGCTTCTGGCACTATCCCGATGCCGGCGACGCGATGCGCGATGCACTGCGTTTGTCGCGCGGTATGAGCTATAAGAACGCCCTGGCCGGGTTGCCTGCCGGCGGCGGCAAGGGCGTTATCCTGGCCAGCGCCAGTCGTCGCAAGACCCCGGCGATGCTCGAAGCGTTCGGAGATGCGATCGAAGCGCTGGGCGGGCGCTACGTCTGCGCCGAAGACGTCGGCATGACCGAGGCCGACATGACCGCGATCTCTCGCCGCACCGCCCATGTCACCGGATTGCCCTCGCGCGATGGCACTGCGGCCGGCGGCGATCCCGGGCCGTTCACCGCGCTTGGCATATATTTCGGCATCAGGGCGGCCGTCGCCTATCGGCTGGGCAAAGACAGCCTCGAGGGTGTCCATGTTGCCGTTCAGGGCACCGGCAGCGTTGGCGGCGGGCTGGCGCAGCTTCTTGCCAGGGACGGTGCCAGACTGACGCTCGCCGATATCGATGCGGAACGCGCCGCCGACCTGGCCCGCCAACTCGGGGCCGAGCATGTTCCGGCGGGCGCGATCATGGGCACCGCCTGCGATGTGTTTAGCCCCAACGCGCTCGGCGCAATTCTCGACGACGCGGGCATTGTCCGGCTCGAAGCGCCGATCGTCGCGGGCGGCGCCAACAACCAGCTCGCGCGGCCCGAACACGGCCCGGCGCTGGCTGCACGGGGCATTCTCTATGCGCCGGATTATGTCATCAACGCCGGCGGCATCGTGAGCGTGACACTGGAGTATCTTGCGCGCCAGTCCGGCGAGCACTGCGACATCAACGAGGTTCGCCGCCGCCTGCGCGAAATTCCCGATCGGCTGTCCGCGATATGGCAGGAAGCGGAGGCTGGCGGGCGTTCGCCGGATCAGGTGGCCGATGCCGCCGCGCGCAAGCTGATCGGCCGCTGAGATGGCCGCCGCGCCGCGAGCCAGCACCTTGCTCCGCACTCGCCAGCCTGCCAAAGCAATCGCAGCATGAACCAGGAAGCGCTTGACCATTGGCTGTTTGTCGCCGCCGCCTATGTCCTTGGCGTCGGCGGAACAATGGCGACCATCGTCTGGAGCTGGCTCGCCATGCGCCGCGCTGAACGCCGCCGTGACCGGAGCCGTGGCGCGTGAGCGCAATCAAGGCCAAGCACCAGCGGCTGGTGCTGATCGGCCTCGCAGTGGCGGCTCTCATTGGCGCCGGGCTTCTGGCCACCTGGGCGCTGCGGAATCAGGCCGCCTATTTCTACGTCCCGAGTGAAATCGTCAGCAAGCCGCCCGCGCCGGACCGCGCGGTGCGGCTCGGCGGCATGGTCGAGGCCGGTTCGCTGCGGACCGAGGCGGACCACGTCACCATCCTGTTCAGTGTTGCTGACGGCACGGCGCGGGTTCCGGTGCGGTTTCGCGGCATCACCCCTGAACTGTTCCGGGAAGGCTCGGGCGTCGTCGCCGAAGGCCGGATGGGACGTGACGGCACATTCACCGCCGAGCGCCTGTTGGCCAAGCACGACGAAAACTATGTGCCGCGTGAAATGAAAGACATGACGGCGCCCGAGGCAAAGCAGGTCGTGGCGCGGACGGAATGACTGGGGAGATCGGCCTCGCCGCGCTGTGGCTGGCAGCGGCGCTGGGCGGATTGCAACTGGTTCCGGCGCGTTGGACTGGCGGGCGCGATCGAGACGCTGAGGTGCGGGTCATAGCGGTTGTGCAGGCCGCCTTGCTGGTGCTTGCGCTAGGTGCATTGCTCATCAGCTTCGTGCGAACCGACCTCTCCATGCGCGCCGTTGCTCGCTATTCGCAGTCCTGGGGATCGGCCGGGGAAAAGCTGCTCGATGCCCTGAGCAACCTGGATGGCGCCGGCCTGCTGGCAGTGACCGTGCTGGCCATGTCCGGGGTGTTACAGGCCCGGATGAGCCTCCACCCGGCTACGCTGTCGTGGGCGCGGACGCTTCAGCAACGGGTTACGGTGATGCTCCTGGCGGCGCTTCTGTTCGCGGCCAACCCGTTCGCCCGCAGCGATCCGCCGCCGCCGGAAGGCCTGGGCCTGGGACAGGCTGTCGATCTGACCTATGTCTCGCCGCTGCTTGCGTTGGGTCTTGCATGGCTGGTGATGGCGTGGACGGTTCGGTTGGCATCGCGCCAGCCGGGTGACCGAAAAGTATCCGGGAACCGCGCGGCGCGGGTCTGGGCTTTGCTCGCCCTGGCGGCGATGTCGCTCGGCACGGCGGCGCAACTGGGGCTGCCGGATGCAAGCGGCGAGCTTGCGAATTTTCGGGAATGGTCGGCTGCCGATGTGCTGGCCGTGTTGGCCTGGCTTGCTGCTCTGGGTGCCGCCGCGCGGCTTGAACTGGTCGGTTTTCACCGTTCGCTAAGGCGCGGCGGGTTGCCATGGGTTGGGTTAAGGCAGGCCGGCGCGCTGGTTCTGGTCTGTGGTATCGCCGCCAGCCTTCCGAGTCTTGGCGCCACGCTGGCCGGCTCCCAACGGCAGCAAGCACTTTTCTGCCCGGGGACTGTGGCAGAGTTCGGCCGCCGGACCGTCTCGCTGGTCGGCATCCAACCCGTCGCGGGAGAGGGCTTTACCGCGCGGGAAGCGGAACTGACGGTGCGGACCGATGGCGCTGCGCCGCTCGTGCTGCGCCCTCGGGACACGGAATATTTCCGCAAGCCCGGCCTGCCCAACCAGATTGCGCGCCATGTCTATTGGGACGGCGAGCTGGCGGCGCGATTGTCGGCCAGCAGCGAAGGCCCGGAATGCGTCACGGTCGATCTGTGGTGGCGGCCGCTGGTCAACTGGTTTCGCTACGGCGCATGGCTTGCCGCGCTCGGGGCCTTGCTGATGGCCCTTGCCGCAGTGGCCAGCCTCAGGTGGCGCTCCGCCGCCCGCAGGAGAATTGGCCACCGCCGCGAAGATCGCCGGCTCCGGGAGGCGCAAAGCGCATGAGTTGGCTGGCAGTCCTGGTGCTTGCCGCAGCAAGCCTGGCGGCGCTGACCGCCGGCTACGGCCTGCCATGGAAGCCGGTGGGGATTGCCCTGTTGCTGGGCCTCGGCGGCTATGCGTTGCAGGGCCATCCCGATGTGCTACCGGCGCCCCACCGCTCCTCGGCAGCGCAGTACACTAGCGGACCTGCTTTGCTGGCGGCCCGATTGCAACTCAACGAAGGCCGCCCCCCAACCGAGCGCTGGATGGTTGTCGCCGATGCCATGGCGCGCCACGGCCAGTTCGCGGAGGCCGCCTCGGTCCTGCTCGGCTCGGTGCACAGGGATCCTGGCAGTGCCATGGCCTGGCTGGCCCTGGGCGACGCGCTATATGCGCATAGCGGCGGCCGTCTCACCCAGGCTGCGACGCTCGCCTATGACCGGGCGGACGCAGCAGCGGCGAAAGTCGCCCCGGCCCCACTGCTGGTCGGCACGGCAATGGAGCGTTCCGGGCGCCTGCAGCTGGCAGCGATCTGGTGGCAGCGCCGCCTTGCACTGGCGCCCAAGGCTGCGCCATGGCGCGGCCAAGTGGAACAACGCCATTCGCTCGCGTTGGCGTCCCTCGAAAAACCGTTCCGGACAAGCAATGGGCAGTGAGATTGCAGCGGCTCCCCCATGCTGCTAAGCGCCGCCGCCTAGCCGTACCCCAGGCAGGTGGTAAGGGCACTCCATACGGAGACAGGGCGCCAGCATGAGCGAAACGGTGCAGGGTGATACAGGGGGTGGCGCCACCGCCTCGGCCGCTGTTGGCGATCACGTTCCGGCCCATGCTGGCCAGGGCCACCAGCAGGGCGGCGTCGTCAAGCTGGCGGTCGGCGCGATCGGTGTCGTCTTCGGCGATATCGGCACGAGCCCGCTCTACGCCATGCGCGATACGTTCGCCGGCCACCATCGCTTACCCCTCGACCAGTTGCATGTGTTCGGCATCGTCAGCCTGATGTTCTGGTCGATGATGGTGATCGTGACGCTCAAATATGTCACGATCATCATGCGCGCCGACAACAAGGGCGAGGGCGGCAGCCTCGCCCTGCTGGCGCTGATCAACCAACATGTCCCGGGAAAGAGCTGGTCGGCGGGGATCGTGCTGCTGGGCGTGTTTGCAACCTCCCTGTTTTACGGCGACAGCATGATTACCCCTGCGGTCTCGGTACTGGGCGCGATTGAGGGCCTGGCGGTGTTCAATCCGTCGCTGGCACCACTAATCGTGCCGCTGGTAGTCGGAATCCTGTTCGGGTTGTTCTTGATCCAGAGCCGCGGCACCGCCCGGGTGGCGACATTGTTCGGTCCGATCATGCTGCTCTATTTTGCGGTGATCTCAGTGCTTGGCGGCATGAGCATCGCCGCCATGCCGAGTGTGCTGAGCGCGCTGAGTCCGCATCATGCGGCGGAAATGTTCATTGCCGATCCATTCCGCGGCTTCCTCGCCATGGGTTCCGCCGTGCTGGCGGTGACCGGGGCGGAGGCACTCTATGCCGACATGGGCCATTTCGGCCGACCGCCGATCCGGGTGTCCTGGCTGGTCTTTGTCCTGCCGGCGCTGGTGCTGAACTATCTCGGCCAGGCCTCGCTGCTGCTGCGCAGCCCGGCGGCGCTGGAAAGCCCGTTTTACCTGCTTGCGCCGGAATGGTTCCAGTGGCCGCTGCTGATTATCGCCAGCATGGCCGCAGTGATCGCATCGCAGGCGGTGATTACCGGCGCTTTCTCGGTTACGCAGCAAGCAATCCAGCTCGGCTTCATACCGCGCATGTCGATCAAGCATACCAGTCTCACGGCAGGACAGATCTATATCCCGGTGATCAACTGGGCGCTGATGATCGCGGTGATCCTGCTGGTGCTGATGTTCCAGCGCTCGGCCAACCTGACCGCGGCCTATGGCATCGCGGTGACCGGCGCGATGCTGATCGACAATTTCTTGCTGGCGGTGGTGCTAATCCACCTGTGGAAGTGGAAGCGCTGGCTCTCGGTGCCGCTGCTGGCGGTGTTCTTCGCGCTGGATGGGGCTTACCTTGCCGCCAATTTCACCAAGTTCCCCGATGGCGGCTGGGTGCCGCTGGTCATGGGCCTGGTCATCTTCACCCTGCTGACCACCTGGGCGCGAGGACGGGTGCTGATGCGGCAGAACATGACCGAAGGCACGATGCCGGTTGAGGTCTTCGCGAAGAGCGCCCATTCGAGCGCCGCCCGGGTGTCGGGTACCGCTATTTTCATGGCCTCGACCAACAAGGGCGTACCTTCCGCGCTGCTCCACAACATAAAGCACAACAAGGTGCTGCATGAGCGCGTGGTGATCCTCACGATTTCGATCCAGGACGTGCCTTACGTCGAGGAAGCTCAGCGCTTCGCGGTGAAAGACTTGAGCAACGGCTTCTACCGGCTCATCATACTCTGCGGGTTTCTTGAGGAGACCCACGTTCCCGAATTGCTCAAGCGGGTGACGACCTGCGGCGGACCGTTCGAGATGATGAAGACCAGTTTCTTCCTCTCGCGCCAGACGCTGATCCCCTCGGCCAGGCCGGGCATGGCGATCTGGCGGGAAAAGCTGTTCGCCTGGATGCTGCGCAACGCGGCAAGCGCGATGGAGTTTTTCCGCCTTCCGACCAACCGGGTGGTGGAGCTGGGCAGCCAGGTCGAGATATAGGGGCAAACTGAAAAGTTGATCTAACTGCGGTTCGGCGAACGATCGATGTGCGAAGGTGCTACGAAAAAGGGGGAGGGGCAATGCCTGCCGACTCCCCCTAGACTTGTTGTTGGCCGTGTGCCGGAAGCCTCGCCTCGCAGCACGCAGGTAGTGCTCAATACGTTGAAATGTTTGCCTGGAGCATGCAGTAAAGCATCGGCAGCGACAGCAGGAGATTGGTCCGGCTGGCAGCGAGCGCAATTGGCGTCGCCTTGGCCTTCTCCGCGTCCGTGGCTTCTACCAGACCGAGAATTTTCTTCTGGTTCGGCCAGATCAAGACCCAGACGTTGAAGAACATGATCAGCGCCAGCCACATGCCGAGTCCGATCATATTCTCAGTGCCGGCGCCCGAGAATGTCAGCGCCCGACCGAGATAGCCCGCCTGGCCTGCGATACCCAGTCCGAAAATCACAGTGAGCAGCGCAGAGTAACGGAAGAAGAAGAACACCTTGGGTGCTATGTAGCCGGTGATCCCTTTCTTCAGCTCGGCCGGCACCGAAGGCATCGTCGGGACCTGCACGAAGTTCAGATAGTAGAGCAGTCCGATCCACAATATGCCGAAGAAGCCGTGCAGCCAGTGCATGACCGCTTGCACGGTGACCGGCGCCGATGGCGCGAAAGCCATCATCACGGCAATCGCCAGCACCACGCCAATTGCCAGCACCAAGTGCAAATTTCCGAAAAATTTCGTCATAACTTCCCCCTAATCGGTGTACGTTATTCAAGTCCGAACCGCTGCGCTCGGAGCGCGGCTAATAGTTTACTGGCGGGCTTTGGTACAAATGTCACATCCTATTGCCAACTTTTCCCCTATTCGTGGGGCGGATGGGTGACAACATCCTCCTTCGCGTCGTCCCCTAGCCCATGGCGCAACAGCATCGGCATATGGGCGAAGGTGAAGACGAACGACAGCGGCAGGAAGACATAGAGCTTGGTCTCCAGCCAGCCGCCAAACGTCAGGAAATAGCGGAAGCCTTCATTGAGGCAGGCCAGACCGAGGAAAAAAATGCCCCAGTTGCGTGACAGCATCATCCAGCCGTCTTCATCGAGGCCCTGGAATGCCGCCTGCAGCAGATATTTCAGCAGCGGTTTGCCCCGCACGATACCAGCGAGCAGCGCCCCGCCGAACAGCAGGTAGATCACCGTCGGCTTGACCTGAATCCAGAAAGGATCGCGCAGCAGCACCGTCATGGTCCCGAAAAACACGATCAGCCCGGTCGACAGCCACAGCATCGGCGAAATTTTGCCGAACTTCCATTTGGATACCGCCAAAGCGATGATCGCAGCGACCATAAAGGCCCCGGTGCCCTTGATCACCGCGAGCACTTCGCCAATCGCATCTTCTTTGTCCGCTGGCGAAAAGTGCCGGTAGACGAGGAAAAAGATCAGCACCGGCCCGTAATCGACCAGCAGGTTGAGCCATCCTGATTTTGCCGGTGCGGATTCTTCAGCCATCATGCAACTCCCGCAATAACCCGCGCGACGAGGTCGGCGTCGAATGGCCGCAAATCGTCGAGCTTTTCGCCAACGCCGATGGCGTGGATCGGCAGACCGTATTGCTCGGCCGCCGCGACCAGCACGCCGCCCCGGGCGGTGCCGTCGAGCTTGGTCATGATGATGCCGGTCACTCCGGCGACTTCCCGGAAGATTTCGATCTGCTGCAAGGCGTTCTGTCCATTGGTTGCATCGAGCACCAGCACGACATCGTGCGGCGCTGCGGGATTGATCCGGCCGAGCACCCGGCGGATTTTGGCAAGCTCGTCCATCAGTTCGCGTTTATTATGCAACCGTCCGGCTGTATCGACGATGAGCGCGTCGATCCCGGCGTCGGTGGCCGCCTTTACCGCATCGAAAACGATGCTCGCCGGATCGCCGCCTTCGGCCCCGCGCACAAGCGGCACGCCCAGCCGTTCCGCCCAGACGGCGAGCTGGGCGATGGCGGCGGCGCGGAAGGTGTCGCCGGCCGCCAGCATCACGCCGTAATCCTGCTCCTGAAACAGATGTGTGAGCTTGGCGATGGTTGTGGTCTTGCCCGAGCCATTGACACCGATCACCAGCACCACCTGCGGGCGGGGGAAGGCGGTGATCTCGAGCGGCTTGGCGACCGGGCGCAGGATTGCGGCAATTTCCTCGGCAACGGCTTGCCGAATTGCCTGCTCATCGGCGCCACGTTCGAAGCGTTCGCCCGACAATCGCTCGCGGATGCGGGCAGCGGCGCGGGGGCCGAGGTCGGAGAGGATCAGCGCATCCTCAAGCTCGTCGAGCTGCGCCTCGTCCAGCCGGGTCATGCTGACAATGCCGGCGAGGTTTTCGGTAAGGCGCTCCGAGGTTTTGCGGAAGCCCCCGAACAGGCGCTGCGACCAGCCGTCGCTGCTCATGCCAGCAGGCCTGCGGAGATGCGGGTCGGCGTGATCGTGATCAGTTCCCCGGCCAGCGTTCCCGGCTGCAATTGAACCCGGGCGAAATTCGGCGCGTGGCCGGTTCCGTCGCGCTCGGCGAGCACTTCGGATGGCTGCCCGAGCAGCGATTCCAGCCATTGCCGGCGCTCGTCCGCCACCGCAGCGCGCAATTCGGCGGCGCGCCGCTTGATCGTTGCGCCGTCGATCTGCGGCATGCGCGCGGCGGGGGTGCCGGGGCGGCGCGAGTAGGGGAAGATATGGCCGTGGACGATGCCGAGTTCCTGGATGATCGAGAGATTGTCGGCGTGGGCGGCTTCGTCCTCGGTCGGGAAACCGGCGATCAGGTCGGCACCGATGGCGATGTCCGGCCTTCGGGCCTGCAAGCCCGCCACCAGTTCCACCGCATCGCGGCGCAGGTGACGGCGCTTCATGCGCTTGAGAATGAGGTCGCTGCCCGATTGCAGCGAGAGGTGCAGATGCGGCATCACCCGGGGCTCGCCCGCAAGCAGTTCCAGCAGTTCTGCATCGATCTCCACACCGTCAAGTGATGACAGCCGCAGTCTTGGCAAGACTGGGCAGGCCTGCAGAATGGACGCGACCAGCGCGCCGAGCCGGGGTTCGCCAGTCAGGTCTGTTCCCCAGGCGGTGAGATCGACGCCGGTCAGCACCACTTCGCGCACGCCGGCATCGCAGTGGCGGGCCACCTCGGCGATAATGTCTGCCGGAACATGCGAACGGCTCGGCCCGCGGCCCTGCGGAATGATGCAGAAGGTGCAATCATGATCGCAGCCGTTCTGCACCGCGACGAAGGCACGGGTGTGGAGCGAGGTCGCGGCTTCGGCCTTGCCCGCCGGCACCTGCCAGGCTCGCGGATCGAGCTTGGCGGCGTTGGCGACGAAGCCGTCAACTTCTGGCATGGCGGCAAGGCTCTCGCGCTCTACTTCTGCCGCGCAGCCGGTTACCAGAAGCCGCGCTTCCGGGCGCTCCCTGCGTGCGCGGCGGATCGCCTGACGGGTCTGCCGCACAGCTTCGCCCGTCACCGCGCAGCTGTTGATCACGACAAGGTCGCTAGCGCCCGCCAGCAGTCCGCGCAGCGCTTCGCCTTCGGACAGGTTTAGCCGGCAACCCAGCGAGCGCACCTCAAGGCTCATTGGGCCACTCCGTAACCGGCAGGGTCGAAACTGCCGCGAAAGCTTTCGGCGGCGGGGCCGGTCATGACGATCCGGCCGTCATCGCGCCATTCGATCAGCAGCGGCCCGCCCGTGAGCATCACCGTTACCCGGCGTCCGGTCAGTCCCCGCCGCATGGCGGCAACCGCAGTTGCGCAGGCGCCTGTGCCACAAGCCCTGGTCTCACCGACGCCGCGCTCCCACACGCGAAGGCGAATGGCGTCGCGTGCAGCGATGGTCGCGACGTTGACGTTGATGCGGGCCGGGAACAACGGGTCGTGTTCGATCAACGGGCCAAGCCGGGCGAGGTCGATCGCATGGGCATCCGGCACGAAAAACACCACATGCGGGTTGCCGACATTGACGGCCGCCGGGTTTTCGAGGTCCTCCCAGCCCACCGGCATCGTCAGCGTATCCATCGCATAGGCGAGGGGGATTTCGTCCCAGCCGTAGCGCGGTTTGCCCATGTCGACGGCGATACCGGTTTCGGCAGGCGTGGTGGTAAGGATGCCGGCCAGCGTTTCGATCCGGGCTGGTACGCCGTGGAGCAGGCCAATCGCCCGTGTTGCATTGCCGCAAGCTTCGACCTCGCCGCCATCGGCATTGAAGATGCGCATGCGGAAATCGGCGACGGTGGACGGCTCAAGTAGGATCAGTTGATCGCAGCCGATGCCGGTCTTGCGATCCGCCAGCGCGGCGGCAAGCGCTTTGTCCACCGGCGCGATCGCCTGTGCGCGGCTGTCAAGCACGACGAAATCGTTGCCCAGGCCATGCATCTTGATGAAGGGTACGCGCATTTGGCGCGCTTTATGCGCTGGCTCCGGCTACGTCCAGTGTCGGGCGGATCAGCCGCGGGCGGCTGAGCGGTTTCGCCGGTTCGCAGATTCTTCCGCAGCAGGCTCTGGCCTGGCGACTGACGCCGGCTCCACGGTTTGCAAGAGATCCAGCGCCGCCAGTCGTTCAAGCGTCGCTGCTCCGCTTTCGGGCTGGCCGTAGAGATATCCTTGGCCCTTGAAGTCGCCATAGGCCTGCAGTTCCGCCAGCACCGCTTCGGATTCAATCCCTTCCGCCGTCATCGGCAGTCCCAGGCCTTCGCCCAGCGCGGCGATCGTCTTGAAGATTGTCGCACTGTCCTTGCCCTCGGTCAGGTTCATGACGAAGCTGCGGTCGATCTTGATGGAATCGAAGGGCAGTTCCCGCAGCTGGCCGAGCGAGCTGTATCCTGTTCCGAAATCGTCGAGGCTGATGCGGATACCCTGGTTTTTAAGGCTAGCGAGCATCGCCCGCACTGCGCTGACGTTTTCGAGCAAGCAGCTCTCGGTAATCTCGATTTCCAGCCGCTGCGGCGGAAAATTGGTTTCGACCAGCAGCTTCAGCAGCTTCTGCGAAAACCACGGATCGCGTAGCTGCACTGGCGAAATATTGACCGCCAGCGCCAGTTGCGGGTTCCAGGCCTTGGCATCCTGCAAAGCCTTGGCGATGAGTTGCTCCGACAATACGTCGATCACGCCCAGATCTTCGGCGATGGGTATGAATATCTGTGGGTTGACGATGCCATATGTTGGCGACTTCCACCGTGCCAGCATTTCAAAGCCAGTCAGCTTGCCTGTCTTCAGGTCGATCTGCTGTTCGTAATAGGGAACAAATTCGCCTTGCTCGATACCCCGGCGAATCCCGGCTTCGAGTTCGCGCCGGAAGCGCAGTTCCCCTTCCATCGCGGCTTCAAACCAGAAATAGCAATTTCGCCCGTTACGTTTGGCGTGGTACATGGCGATATCGGCGGAGTAGAGCAGCGCCTGGGTCACTGACTGCGCATCGTGGAGTTCGATTTCGCAGTCGCTACGGGCAATGCCTAGCGAGACAGTCATCGAAATCTCGGCTTCTTTGACAAACATCGGTGCGGATATGGCGTCGATAAGCGCATTGGCCAATTGGTCTACCCGCTCCGGGTGAGCAACATCAACCGGGATTAAAAGAGCGAATTCGTCACCCCCAAGCCGGGCCACCAGCGCGTTCGCGGGCAAAACCAGGGCAATACGGCTGGCGGTCTCCTGCAAAATCGCATCTCCGGCAGCGTGACCGTGCAAATCATTGATCTGCTTGAACCGATCCAGGTCGGCCATCACCAGGGCAAATCGGCTGCCACCCGGCTTAGGATCGGAAATCATCTGGTCCGCGACCTTGGCAAAGCTGCGACGGTTCAGAAAACCGGTGAGCACATCCGTTTCGGCGAGCGACCGCGCCTCGGCCTCTGCCGCGCAGTGGTGCAACACCGCATGGGACATGCTGCGGTATCGCCGCCAGCCAAACAGGATGATCGCGACATTCAGCAGCACTGCTAGGGCGATCAGCGGGTTTGGCAGCAGGCCGGTGCCGCGGAGCGTATGAATGACCTGCGACAGAGCCGAACTCCCGGTCCCCACGAACAGGAAGATGGCTGCCACCGCAATGCCGAGCGCGAGCGTATCGTGCCCGGAATCCCGCGAATGTGCACCAATAGCATTCTCTGCCACGCTGAAATTGTCGTTTGGCAATCCGCATTCCCCCGTTTGCCGAGCCGCAATATTGCCGCGAGGGTGGAAATTTTCGGTTAATGGTGGCCGCAAACCGGCTTTATGCCATTATGAATTTCCGGCCGATCGACCGGCGGGCCTTATTTTTTGAGGCCGATTTCTTTCAGCCGCTCCTGCAAATATGCATCGGCAGCGATCGGTCTCGGATATCGGTCCGGATTTTTCGGCGTGATACATTCCCGCAAAGTCTTGATTTCAAAGTCACTTCGAGGATGTAGAAAAAACGGCATGGCATATCGGCTGAAGCTGGCTCGTTCGGCCAAGGGATTGCGGACGCGGTGCGTTGTCGATGGCAGCTCATGGTTGGTCAGCCGTTGCAGCATGTCGCCGATATTGACGACCAGCGCCCCCTCCGGCGGGCTGACGGCCAGCCATTCGCCGTCCGGCCCGAGCAGTTCGAGCCCGGCCTCCTCTTCTCCGAGCAGCAGGGTGATCAGGTTGATATCCTCATGCGCCCCGGCCCGGATCGCGCCTTGAGCGGCTTCGGCAATGGGGGGATAGTGCAGCAGTCTCAGCACCGAATTGCCATCGGCGATGGCCGGTTCGAACCAATCCGGCGACAGGCCGAGGTGGAGTGCAATGCGGGAGAGGATAGCAGCGCCAACCTGGTCGAATTGGCGGTAGAGGTTTAAGTACGTCTCGCGGAAACCGGCTGGGCGGTCCGGCCATATATTGGGCGGCATCGAAGGTGTCAGCGGATGGCCCGGCGGCAGCTCACGGCCGATGTGCCAGAACTCCTTGAGATCGGGTAGCGCAGCGCCCTTTGCGTTTTCGCTGCCGAATGGCGTATAGCCCCGCGCGCCGGCCAAGGCCGCTGAGAAATATTGGCGCTTTTCCGTCTCAGGCAGCGCGAAGAATTCGCGCGTCAGCCGCCAGGTCTGCCGGGTGAGCGCGGGCTCGATGCCATGATCACCGACCAGCGCGAAGCCATAGCGGCGAAAACTTGAGCCCAAGGCTTCGGCAACCTCCATGGGGATACCATCGAGCGGAATTGCGGGTAAATCGGCTAGGTGCATGGTGGCGAGTGGCCCGGCTTGCGGCTATCGGTCCTCCCCTATCCCCTTTCCGGAGCCCGTGCATGAGCAAAGTGAAGCCTGGGAAACACTATTGGCTGATGAAATCCGAGCCTGACGCCTATGGTTGGGACGATCTCGTGGCGCAGGGCGAAGGAACCTGGGACGGCGTGCGCAATCACCGCGCGGCGAACAATCTGCGCGCGATGAAGGTCGGCGACGAAGCGTTCTTCTATCATTCCAACATCGGCCTCGAGATCGTCGGCATCATGCGGGTGAGCAAGGCCAGTATTGCCGATCCCACCGATCCGGAGGGCAAATGGGCGGCGGTCAAGGTCAAGCCGGTGAAGAAGCTGACGCGGTCGGTGACGCTCAAGGAGATCAAGGCGGATCCACAGCTGGCGGAAATCGAGCTGGTCAAGCTCTCGCGGCTGTCGGTGGGGGTGATCACGCCGGCGGAATGGGATTACATCGTGAAGCTCTCGCAGCAATAACTGGCTGCGAACATGTCCCGGCCGGGCACATCCCGGATCGGGACATGATTTCGCCTTTGCACATGGTGAAGCAAATCTTAACTCCGCTGGATGAGAAGAGCTCTTGTCCTTAGCGATGAATCGGCGCGGCATCCGCTGCGCGCCAGCCTCCCGCCGCATATCCGCAAATCCGCGGCGGGTCGCAGGCATTGGCCCTCGCTTGGGTTTCACCGCAACTGGCGCCTTAGCCGCAGCGACTGGCGCTATTTCGCCGCGATTTACTGCGTCGGCCTGGTGGCGGTGACCGCCTTCATCGCCTGAGGCGTCAGGCGGCCAGTTCGGCGCGGTAGAGCAGGCGGCCCAGCCAGGCGGAAACCAGGCACATCGCCGCGATCAGCAGCAATTGCTGCGTAATTGCCACGCCAAGCGTGCTCAGTCCGACTGCCAGCAGCGAGCCGACCACCATCGCCCCCGAATTGACGATATTGTTGGCCGCGATCGTGCGCGCGGTTTGCGCCTTGGCGACGAACGTCGTCAGGAAGGCGTAGAGCGGCACCACGAACATGCCGCCGGCGATGGCGATGCCGAGGAGAGTCAGCAGCAGCGGGATGGCGAGCGGCCGGGCCATGAACTGGGCCGTATCGAGCAAACCCACGGCGCTATCCTGTGACCATGCGGTGCACACCAGATAGAACGCCATCACGAAGCCTCCCATTCCGATCACCGAAGCCGGGGCATAGCGGGCCGAAACCGTGCCCTTCAACAGGGCGTTGATCGACACCGATCCGATGGCGACCCCGACCGAAAAGATCACCAGAAACAGGCTCGCCACCTCTTTACTGGCTTGGAGCACATTCTTGGCCAGCGGCGGGAACTGAATGAAAAGGACCGCACCGATGGTCCAGAAAAAGCTGATCGCCATGATCGCCAGGAACACGCGCCGATCGTGCATGGTGTTGCGGACCAAGGCGATCGAAGAGCGGACAAAGTGAAAATCCAGCGGCTCGGGCACTTCCAGAGGCGGCGCGGGGGGCACTTGCCGTCCGGTGAAATAGCCCAGGATGGCGATTGTGACGACTGCACCGGCTACCCACTGGACATCAATCCAGCCGGCGATAATCGTGCCCCCAAGGATTGCGATATAGGTGCCCGCTTCGACAAGCCCGGTTCCGGCCAGCACTTCTGCGGGGCGGAGATGTTGCGGCAGGATCGCATATTTGATCGGGCCGAAAAAAGTCGAGTGAACCCCCATTGCGAAAAGTGCCAGCAGCATCAGCGGAATGGCTATGCTCGGCACCGCGATGCCCTTCCAGGCCAGCAGCAGCCCGGCGCTGCCGACCAGCATGATCGGGATTTCGCAGAATTTGACGATCCGGATGATCCGCGCTTTGTCGCGCATGTCGGCGAGTTGCCCGGCCAGCGCCGACAGCACAAAAAACGGTATGATAAACAGCCCCGAGGCGATGGCGCTGAATTTCGCTTCCTCCGCCTCGGAATTATAGACGCTGTAGACGACATACAGCACCATCGCGTTCTTGAAGAGATTATCGTTGAATGCGCCCAGCAATTGGGTAGCGAACAGCGGGAGGAACCGGCGCCTCCTCACCAGATGCGTCGATGTTGTCATGTCCCCGCTTCAGGAAAACTTTACCCGGCGGCGACCGTAGCGGTAACGCGGCGTCTCACAAGCCCGGATCCGCACTTTTGCACCGGCCGCATCCCGGCTATGAGGCCTCCGCAATGCTGACCTTGCCGAACATTCTTACCCTGTCGCGAATCTTCACGGTGCCGGTCCTGGTCGCGCTGCTGTGGTGGCCGCATTGGCAAGCGGGCTATGCATTCGCCTTTGGGGTTTACTGCCTGATGGGCCTTACCGATTATTTCGACGGCTATGTCGCGCGGGCACAGGGCACGGTCTCCAAACTGGGCGTGTTTCTCGATCCCATAGCCGACAAGATCATGGTCGCCGCGGTGATTCTCGTGTTGAGCGCGCAAGGCGTGCTGCGCGGCCCTTATGTCGGCGACATGCATGTCATCGCCGGGCTGGTCATCCTCATGCGCGAGATTGCTGTTTCCGGCCTGCGGGAGTTTCTTGGCGGCCTCAGGATATCGGTGCCGGTGAGCCAGCTGTCCAAATGGAAAACGGCCTTCCAGATGATCTCGCTCGGCGCGCTGATACTTGGCCAGGCCTTGCCGCGCTGGACCATCGCGCTGCCCGGTCTGGAGGCGAACGTCCCCCATACGGTCGGACTCGTGACCTTATGGGCGGCGGCGGCGCTGACTCTGCTAACCGGCTGGGATTACCTGCGCGCGGGCCTTCGGCATATGGATTGAACTCAGCAGGGCCCGACCCTTCCGCCGAACAGTTCGGCTGACAAGCGCCCGAGCCTGCGCAACTTCACTTGGCGTTCAGCACGCGGCTGGCTATAGGCACGCCCATGCTGACCAGATTGCCGCTCAAATTCGCCATGACCGCCCTCGCCACCGGGGCCCTGCTTCTGACTGCCGGCTGCGGCGGGAAGGGGGACAAGAACCGCGATACCGCCTATGTCGCGCGTGATGTCGATACGCTCTATCAGGCCGCCAAGGACCGGCTTGACCGTGGCGACACCAAGCAGGCGGCGGCGCTGTTTGATGAGGTGGAACGCCAGCACCCTTATTCCCCCTGGGCGCGCCGCGCGCAGCTGATGAGCGCGTTCAGTTATTACGCCGCGCGCGATTATTCCAAGTCGGTCCAGTCGGCGCAGCGGTTCCTCTCGATCCATCCCGGGAACCGCGATGCCCCCTATGCCTATTATCTCGTCGCGCTGTCCTATTACGAGCAGATCAGCGATGTCACCCGCGACCAGAAGGTAACCCAGCAGGCGCTGACCGCGCTGACCGAACTGGTTCGCCGCTATCCGGGCACGACCTATGCCGCCGACGCGCGGCTCAAGCTCGATCTGGTCAACGATCATCTTGCCGGCAAGGAAATGACCATCGGCCGCTCGTATCAGCGCTCTGGCAAATGGCTGGCGGCGACGGTGCGCTTCCGCACGGTTATCGAAAGTTATCAGACCACCAGCCACGCGCCCGAGGCGCTGTACCGGCTGGTTGAGAGCTATCTGTCGCTCGGCATTCCGGAAGAGGCGCAGAAGGCTGCTGCGGTGCTCGGCGCCAATCATGCCGGCAATGAATGGTATCGCCGGGCCTATGATTTGATGAACAAGCACGCTCCGGCGACAGCCGCTCGCTGATTGACGCGATCTTTCTACCGGCAAGATTGACATTGCCGGGCAAGAGGCGCTCACTGCCCCGTCCATGCTTTCCCAGAAGACCCGCTACACCATCCGCGCCCTGCAACACCTTGCCGACACCTGGCGGCAGGGCCCGGTGCGGCTCGATGCGATCGCGGCGGCGCAGAATATTCCCCGCAAGTTCCTCACCGTGATCCTTAGCGAAATGGTGCGTGAGGGGCTGGTGATCTCGCACCGCGGCCGCGAGGGCGGCTATGAGTTGGGCTTGCCGCCGGTCGATGTCCGCTACGGCGATATCATCCGGCTGACGCGCGGCAGCCTGGCCCTGGTTCCCTGCGCCAGCCGCAATGCGCATGAGACCTGCGCTAACTGTCTGCCCGAAGCCGACTGCCGGTTGCGCGGGTTGATGCTGCTGCTGCGCGACGAAATGGCAACTATGCTGGACCGCATGACCCTGGCCGATCGGATCACGCTGGAACCTCCGTTCGCGGAGCAGGAACACGGGTGACGCTGGCTTTCCGCTTCGCTAAAACGCGCTGTTCCGTTTTAACTGGGCGACCATGCTGACCCGGCTTTCCATTCGCAATATCGTGCTGATCGAGGCGCTGGAGCTGGAATTCGCCGGCGGCCTGGGCGTGTTGACCGGGGAGACCGGGGCCGGCAAGTCGATCCTGCTCGATGCGCTCGGACTGGTGCTTGGCGGCCGCGCAGAGACCGCGCTGGTCCGCGCCGGCGAGGACAAAGCGAGCGTTACCGCAAGTTTTGAGTTTGCCGCGCTGCCGGGTCCGATCTGCGCGCTGCTGCATAATGCCGAGATTCAAGTCGAACCCGGCGAGCCTTTGATCCTGCGGCGTCAGGTGAAGGGCGCCAATGACGATTCGGGGGGCGGCAGCAAGGCGTTTATCAACGACCAGCCGGTCGGCGCCGCCCTGCTGCGCGATCTTGCCGGGCAGCTCGTCGAACTCCACGGCCAGCACGACGACCGCGGGCTGGTCAACCCGCGCGGCCACCGCGCGCTGCTGGACCGCTTCGCCAGAGCCGATGTCGTCGGCGTGGAGCTGGCGTGGCGGGCGTGGCACGCGGCCGAAGATGCGCTGGCAGCGGCCCGCGCGCGGCTGGCGCAGGCCTCGTCCGATCAGGACTTGCTGCTGGCGCATCTGGCGGAACTGGCAGCACTGGCACCGGAGGCGGGCGAGGAGGAAGGGCTCGCCGAGGCCCGCGCGACGATGCAGAAGGGCGAGCGGCTGTCGGGCGATCTGGCTGAGCTGCAGCATCTCTGGTCGGGCTCGGATTCGGCGCTGGCCAGCCTGCGCAGCGCTGCCCGGAGGCTCGACCGGATCGCAGCCGAGCACCCGCTGCTCACCCAAGCGCTGGCGGCCCTCGACCGTGCGGTGATCGAGGCCGGTGAGGCGGAGGACACGCTCGCCCGTGCGGCCGAGGCGCTGAGCCACGATCCGCAGAGCCTCGATTCGATCGAAACCCGCCTGTTCGACCTGCGCGCTGCCGCCCGCAAGCATGGCTGCACGGTGGACGATCTGCCGGCGCGGATGATCGCCATGCGCACGACGCTCGACGCCATCGAAAGCGGTGAGGCGGAACTCTCCGGGCTGGAACGGACGGCGCAAAATGCTGGCCTGGAATACCGGGCGCAGGCCGAATTGCTATCGGCCGCGCGGGTCGAGGCAGCGGTGCGGCTGGACCAGGCGGTGGCGGGCGAACTCGCCCCGCTGAAGCTCGACGCTGCGCGGTTTCGCACAGCCATCACCCGCCTGCCAGAGGGGCGCTGGGGGCCGCAGGGCATGGACGCGGCCGAATTCCTTATCGCCACCAACCCCGGTGCCGCTTTTGCACCCTTGAACAAGATCGCCAGCGGCGGCGAACTCTCGCGCTTCATTCTCGCGCTGAAGGTGGCGCTGGCCGAGGAAGGCGGGGCGGCGACGATCATCTTCGACGAGATCGACCGAGGCGTCGGCGGCGCGGTGGCGAGCGCGATCGGCGAGCGGCTGGCGCGGCTGGCGACGGGCGGGCAATTGCTGGCAGTGACCCACTCGCCGCAGGTGGCCGCACGGGGC
>JANMCD010000147.1:0-9340 GCA_031360905.1 Novosphingobium sp. | reverse complement strand
GCACTTCCATGGTCTTCGACTGCTTCAGCAGCAGCGTCTGCGTCGCCAGCACATGCTCGACTTCGCTGGTGCCGATGCCAAACGCCAACGCCCCGAGGCCGCCGTGGCAGGAGGTATGACTGTCGCCGCAGACGATTGTCGCGCCGGGCAGCGAAAAGCCCTGTTCGGGGCCGACCACATGCACGATGCCCTGCTCCGCGTCGCTATCGCCGATGTAGCGGATGCCGAATTCGGGGGCATTGCGTTCCAGCGCGGCGAGCTGCGTTGCGCTTTCGGCATCGGCGATGGCAATGGGCGCGCCGCCCGCATCGCGCCGTGCGGTGGTGGGGAGATTGTGATCCGGCACCGCCAATGTCAGGTCCGGCCGGCGCACCGTGCGGCCCGCCACGCGCAGCGCCTCAAAGGCCTGCGGGCTGGTCACCTCATGGACGAGATGGCGGTCGATGTAGATCAGGCTGGTGCCGTCGTCGCGGTGATCGACGACATGGGCGGCCCAGATTTTCTCGTAAAGAGTGCGTGGTTTGCTCGCCATGATCTGGCGGGACTAGGCAGGAGCCACCCGAATCACAAGCGCCAAAAGCCAGGAGCGGGATATTCCCGGGGTGGGGCCGGAACTCGATAGAGCTCGAGCTTGCCAGCGGCGCCGATCCCAGTCGCGCTACCAACCAGGCATAGCGCAGCCCTTATTCCGCGCGGGTCCAGATCCATGAGCCGGCAATCAGCAGCACTGCCACCGAAATCAGTACCCATGGCCAGCCGACAGTCAACCCGGTGAAGCCGACGCCCGCAGCCATGGCCGCTATTGCCGCGAGCTTGGCACGCCGGCTTATCGCCTGCCGCTCGCGCCAGTCGCTCAAGGGCGGGCCGTAGCGCGGATGATCGAGCAGCTTCTGCTCCCAGTCCGGGCGGCTGCGGGCAAAGCAGAACGCCGCGAGCAGCAGGAACGGCACGGTTGGCATGATCGGCAAGGCAACGCCGATGACACCCAGGCCGAGCGCGGCCAGGCCGCCGACGAGATAAATGCCTCGGTTCAACAGCTCTCAGGTTTCGACATAGCGCCGCGCGGTTTCGCGGATCAGCGCGATCATGTTGGGCACGCCCTGGGTGCGGTTGGAGGACAGCTGGTTTTTGAGCGCAAAGGGTTCGAGCAGGCCGGCGATATCGGTCGCGGCGACCTCACTTGCCGGCTTGTCCTGCACCGCCGCAATCACCAGCGCGACGATACCCTTGGTGATCGCGGCATTGCTATCGGCGAGGAAATGCAGCTGACCGTCTTCGGCTTGCGTGGGGTAAACCCAGACGCTGGCGGAACAGCCGCGCACCAGCGTGGCGTCGGTCTTGAGCGCTGCGGGCATGGGATCGAGCTCGCGGCCAAGCTCGATCAGCAGGCGATAGCGCTCGTCGGCGTCGAGAAATTCATACTCCTCGCGAATATCGTCAAGGCTGCGCATAGCGCGCATTTAGGGCAAGCGGTAGGTGGCGCAAGGCCCTTGCGTTTTAATAGGCATGCGTCTATCGGGCCATCAATCCCGACATTGTCAGCAACGTCCGGGCCGGCTCCGCAAAGAGCCGGCGCCAAACGCCGTTGCCGTATTGGTGCGGGCGACGGAGCAAGCATGGCGGATATCGCGCGCATTACCCAGATCGTCGAGCCGGAGGCACAGGCCCTTGGCTTCGATCTCGTGCGCGTGAAAATCTTCGGCAAGAGCGAAGCCGGCGACGGCGAGGAACGCGCGCTGCAGATCATGGCCGAGCGGCCCGACACCGGCCAGCTGGTGATTGACGATTGCGCCGCGCTGTCGCGCCGCATTTCCGACCGAATCGACGATCTGGAAGCGGCGGGCGAGGATGTGATCCCTGGAGCGTACCGGCTCGAAGTCAGCTCGCCAGGCATCGACCGGCCCCTGACCCGCGCGAAGGACTTCGCCAATTGGGCGGGGCATGAAGCACGGGTAACGCTGTTCAGCCCGGTGGACGGCAACCGCAAGACCGTGCAGGGCGATATTATTGGCATCGAAGGTGGGGCCGGGATCGCCGGACACCCTGGGGGCGAGCTGGTCACGCTCGATGACAAGAAGTCCGGCCGCGTCACTTTCCCGTTTTCCGACATTCATTCCGCCAAGCTGGTCTTGACCGACCGGCTGATTGCCGCCACCCGCCCGCTCGACACTTCCGGAGTTGAGGAAGTAGAGGGCCCCGCCGACGAAAGTCTCGCCGGTGGGATGCTAGAAGAACAGGAAGACTGAAATGGCCAGTCCGATTTCCGCCAACCGCGCCGAACTGCTCGCCATCGCTACTTCGGTGGCGACCGAGAAGATGATTGACCGATCCATCGTCATCGAGGCGATGGAAGAAGCGATCCAGAAAAGCGCGCGCAGCCGCTACGGTGCCGAGAACGACATCCGGGCGAAACTCGATCCGCGCACCGGCGACCTGCGTCTGTGGCGCGTGGTTGAAGTGGTCGAGGAGGTTGAGGATTACTTCAAGCAGGTCGATATCAAGCAGGGCGAGAAATTGCAGCCCGGGGCAAAGCTGGGTGACTTTATCGTCGATCCGCTGCCGGCGGTCGATCTTGGCCGGATCGATGCGCAGTCGGCCAAGCAGGTGATCTTTCAGAAGGTCCGCGATGCTGAGCGCGAGCGTCAGTTCGAGGAATTCAAGGACCGCGCCGGCGAGATCATCACCGGGGTGATCAAATCGGTCGAATTCGGCCATGTCATCGTCAACCTCGGCCGCGCCGAGGGCGTCATCCGCCGCGATCAGCAGATCCCGCGCGAGGCCGCTCGGGTCGGCGAGCGGGTGCGCGCCTACATCATGAAGGTGGAACGGCAGAACCGCGGCCCGCAGATTTTCCTCAGCCGCGCCCATCCCGAATTCATGAAGAAGCTGTTTGCGCAGGAAGTGCCGGAAATCTACGACAACATCATCGAGATCAAGGCCGCCGCCCGCGATCCGGGCAGCCGTGCCAAGATCGGTGTGATCAGCCGCGACAGCTCGATCGATCCGGTCGGCGCCTGCGTCGGCATGAAGGGCAGCCGGGTGCAGGCGGTGGTGCAGGAATTGCAGGGCGAGAAGATCGACATCATCCCCTGGAGCGAAGACACCGCGACCTTCGTCGTCAACGCGCTGCAGCCGGCCACCGTCAGCCGCGTCGTCATCGACGAGGAGGAAAGCCGCATCGAAGTGGTGGTGCCCGACGATCAGCTGTCGCTCGCCATCGGCCGGCGCGGGCAGAACGTGCGGCTCGCCAGCCAGCTCACCGGCAGTCAAATCGACATTCTGACCGAGGCGGAATCCTCCGAAAAGCGCCAGCGCGAATTCTCCGAGCGGTCGAAGATGTTCGAGGAAGAGCTCGATGTCGACGAGACGCTGTCGCAGCTGCTGGTCGCCGAGGGCTTCACCGAACTCGAGGAAGTCGCCTATATCGAACTGTCCGAAATCGCGGCGATCGAGGGCTTCGACGAGGAACTGGGCGATGAGCTGCAGAGCCGCGCCAAGGAAGCGCTCGAGCGGCGCGAGGAAGCCGCGCGCGAGCTGCGCCGTTCGCTCGGTGTCGAGGATGCGCTCGCCGAGATCCCGCATCTCACCGAAGCGATGCTGGTGACGCTCGGCAAAGCCGGGATCAAGACGCTCGACGATCTTGCCGATCTTGCTACCGACGAGCTCATCGCCAAAAAGCGCGTTGAACAGCGCCGCCGCGATGGCTCCGCCCCGCCGCGCCGCGACAACCGCCGCGAGGAAGACAAGGGCGGTGTGCTCGGCCAGTACAACCTGAACGAAGAGCAGGGCAACGAGATCATCATGGCCGCACGCGCCCACTGGTTCGAAGACGAAGACGTCGGCGGACCTGGCAACGAGGAGGCCGCCAATGCGGATTCCTCGCAATGAGCGCCTAAGCTCCGACAGCTCTGCAGACCGGCCGGCGCGCGTTGACAGCGCGCCGGAACGCCGCTGCATCTTGTCCGGCGAACACGGCGGGCGCGGTGCCTTGCTGCGGCTCGCAATTTCGACTGAGGGTGACGTGCTGCCCGATGTTCATGCCCGTGCGCCGGGACGAGGTGCGTGGATCGGGGTTGACCGGGCGGCGCTTGAAAAAGCACTGACGAAGGGCCAGTTGAAGGGCGCGTTGGCGCGGGCATTCAAGGGCGCGGCACTAACGATCCCCGAGGATTTGCCCCAACGCATCGAGCTGGCGCTAACCCGTGCGCTGACTGACCGGCTCGGCCTCTCGCTGAAGGCTGGTCAATTGTTGCTGGGCTCGGATCGGATTGCCGAGAATGCGCGGGCTGGCAAGGTTGTTTGGCTCGCCCACGCGGCAGATGCCAGCGAAGACGGCTCGCGCAAACTCGATCAGGCCTGGCGGGTTGGCCAGGACGCGGAAGGTAGCGGAATCATGGGCATGCGCTTGCCACTGGACCGCGCGGCTCTGTCTGTGGCATTGGGCCGCGATAATGTCGTCCACCTGGCGCTGATCGATTCCGCAGCGGCCGAGAGGGTCGTCGTCCCGCTGCAGCGCCTGCTGCATTACCTGGGGCAGGCCGATGCGACCGTTACAGGATTGAGTGAGCGGACGGCAGATGTTGCCGCGCCGCTGGCTGCGACGACAATTTGAGATCGAAGGGCGTACTGAAGCAATGAGCGAGACCGAAAATAAACCGACTTTGGGCCGCAAGCCGCTGGGGCTGAAGCGCTCGGTCGAAGCGGGCGAGGTCAAGCAGACCTTCAGCCATGGCCGCACCAACAAGGTGGTGGTCGAGGTCAAGCGGCGCAAGCTGATCGGCAAGCCCGGCTCGCCCGAAACCGCTGCGCCGCAGCCCGCGCCCGCACCAGCCCCTGTCGCCGAGGCTCCCCGCCCGGCAGCCCGCCCCGCGCCCGCGCCATCCGCCGAAACCCGGCAGGAACTACAGTCCCGCCTGTTGCGCGAGGCAGAGGAAGCGCGGCTTAATTCCGGGGAAGCCGCGAGCCGCCGGGAATTGGAAGAAAAAGCGCGCCAGGCCGGTCTCGTCCGCGAGCCGGCGGATGCCATGGATCGCGGCGAGGTCGTGCCACCCGACCAGCCAGTTATCGCCGCCGCGCCGGTGCCGGAACCGACGGCGGAGATCGCGCCATCGCCCGCCGAGCCTGCCGACACGTCAGAGACGGAAACCGACCAGGCACCAGAGGAGCGCAGCGCGATTCCTCCGCCGCGCCGCTTCGCTCCGGTCGCTTCGGCCAAACGGCCAGAGCCGGCCAAGAAGGTTGCCCATCCGCGCGACAAGGCCGGTGAAAGCCGCCGCCAGTCGGGCAAGCTGACCGTCAGTAAGGCGCTCAACGAAGATGAGGGCGCCCGCGCCCGCAGTCTCGCCGCGCTCAAGCGCGCGCGTGAAAAAGAGCGCCGCGCCCATTTCGCCGGCCAGCAGCAGTCGCGCGAAAAGCAGGTGCGCGATGTCGTCGTGCCCGAGGCGATCACCGTGCAGGAACTCGCCAACCGGATGGCCGAAAAGGGCTCCGATCTGGTGAAGGCGCTGTTCAAGATGGGCATGCCGGTCACGAGCAACGACGTCATCGACCAGGACACGGCCGAACTGCTGGTCGAGGAATTTGGCCACAACATCCAGCGCGTGTCGGAAAGCGATGTCGATATCGATACCGCGTCCGATGTCGATGAGGCTGGTACGCTGAGGCCGCGTCCGCCGGTGGTCACGATCATGGGCCATGTCGATCACGGCAAGACATCGCTGCTCGACGCGCTGCGCGGCACCGATGTGGTGCGCGGCGAGGCGGGCGGCATCACCCAGCATATCGGCGCCTATCAGATCACGACCAAGGGCGGCGATCTCATCACCTTCCTCGATACACCGGGCCATGAGGCGTTCACCGAAATGCGGATGCGCGGCGCCAATGTCACCGATATCGTTGTGCTGGTGGTCGCGGCCGACGACGGGCTGATGCCGCAGACCATCGAGGCGATCCGCCACACCAAGGCCGCCGGCGTGCCGATGATCGTTGCGATCAACAAGATCGACAAGCCGGAAGCCGATGCTCAGAAGATCCGCGAACGGCTGCTGGAACACGAGATCGTCGTCGAGCAGATGTCGGGCGACGTGCAGGATGTCGAAGTTTCCGCCAAGACCGGTCACGGCCTCGATGCACTTATCGAGAAGATTTTGCTGCAGGCGGAGCTGTTGGAGTTACAGGCAAACCCGGACCGTTCGGCTGTTGCGGCGGTGATCGAGGCCAAGCTCGACAAGGGCAAGGGCCCGCTTGCGACGGTGCTGATCAATCGCGGTACGCTGAAAGTGGGCGACATCTTTGTCGTCGGCACCCAGTCGGGCCGCGTCCGTGCGATGGTCGACGACAAGGGCCGTCAGATCAAGGAGGCACCGCCTTCGCTACCGGTGGAAGTGCTCGGCCTTGGCGGCGTGCCGATGGCCGGCGATACGCTTACCGTGGTCGACAGCGAAGCCCGCGCGCGCGAGGTCGCGAGCTATCGTCATGAACAGGCGACCGCCAGGCGCACCACTTCGGCCCCGGCGAGCATCGAGAACATGTTTTCGGCCATGCAGGCCAAGCAGAACGTCATCGAATATGCGGTTGTCATCAAGGCCGACGTCCAGGGCTCCACCGAGGCGATCGTCAATGCGCTCAACAAGATTTCCAATGATGAAATCAAGGTGCGGGTGCTGCATGCCGGCGTTGGCGCGATTACCGAAAGCGACGTGATGCTGGCGCATGCCTCCGGCGCACCGATCATCGGCTTCAACGTCCGCCCCAACGCCAAGGCGCGCGAGATGATCGAACGCCAGAAGGTGCGGATGAAGTATTTCGACGTGATCTACCAACTGACTGAAGACGTCGCCAAGGAAATGGCTGGTCAATGGGGACCGGAACGGATTGAAACCGTCGTCGGCCGCGCCGACATCAAGGAAATCTTCCCGGCCGGCAAGCACGACAAGGCGGCCGGACTGCTGGTCACCGACGGCTATATCCGCAAGGGCATCCATGCCCGCATTACCCGCGACGATGTCATTGTCAGCAAGACCACGGTTGCCTCTCTGCGGCGATTCAAGGACGACATCGCCGAGGTGCGCGCCGGACTGGAATGCGGCGTGGTGCTGCAGGATACCAACGATATCAAGGCGGGCGATGTTCTGGAGACCTTTGAAGTCGAGATGCGCGAGCGGACGCTTTAGGCTCATCGTCTGCAACCTCCCCTCCCCGCCTGCGGGAGGGGGTGGGGGAGGGTCTGTGCAATGCCTCGCTACCTCGCCCTGTTCGGCTCGGTCAATGTCGGCGGCAACCGCTTGACCATGGCCGACCTGCGCGCGGCTTTCGAGGGTGAGGGGTTCGCTAATGTCGAAACCGTGGTCGCGAGCGGCAATGTACTGTTCGATCATGCCGAACGTCCTGACGAGGGGCTTGAGGAAAAGCTCGGCCTGATGATGCGCGAACGGTTCGGCATGAGCAGCGTGGCGCTGGTCCGCTCGCGCGATGCGATGGCCCGGGCGATTGCGGAAAATCCCTTCGCGGCAGATGGGCAGGAAAACTTCGTTCACACGCTGTTCCTGGACGGGCCGGTGGATTCGGCAGGCTTCGATAAACTCCAGTCCGACCGGGCCGGACCTGAACGCATCGCCCTTGGTGACCGCGCACTGCATATCGACTATGTGGCGGGCGTCGCCGAGAGCAAGCTGGTCGGTGCCTTCATCGAACGGCGCCTGGGCGCCCGAGGAACGGCGCGGAACCTGCGATCGATGAAGCGGATTTTGGCCAAGATGGACGAAGCTTAAGATCATGCCCCGCCCCCGGTCCACTACTGAAACCCGCAGCGTCCGGCTGCTGAAGGTCGGCGAGCAGGTGCGGCATGTGCTGTCCGAGCTGTTGCTGCGCGGTGAGGCGCACGACGAGGTGCTGGCGGCGCATTCGGTGTCCGTCACCGAGGTGCGGATGTCTCCCGATCTGCGTCATGCCGTGGTTTTCGTGAAGCCGTTGCTCGGCGCGGACGAGGAGGCGGTGCTGAAAGCGCTGCGGACCAATACCGCCTATTTCCAGCGCGAGGTGGCGGGACGGCTCAAGCTCAGATATGCGGCGAAATTGAAGTTCGTCGGCGATGAAAGTTTCGATGTCGCCGGCAAGATCGACGCGCTGCTGGCCACGCCGAAAGTGGCCAGAGACCTGGATCACGACCTGAGAGGAACAGCCGATGACTGACTTTGCCTTTATCCACGGCGGCGGCCAGGGCAGCTGGGTGTGGGACGAGGCGATTGCGGCGATGCAGGCGCAATCGGGCGGCGTGGTGCGCTGTCTGGCACTCGATGTACCGGGCTGCGGCACCAAGCACGCGCGCGATACATCCACCATTGTTTTTGCCGATATCGCCCGCGAACTCGTCGCCGATATCGAAGCAGCGGACCTGCGCGATGTCTTGCTTGTCGGCCACTCGCAGGCTGGCACTATCATGCCGCTGATGGCCGAGTTCGCGCCGCCGGGCCTGATCCGCAAGCTGATTTCCGTTACCTGCCTCGCGCCGGAGCAAGGCAAGTCCTTGCTCGCGAAAATGGGTAATGGCCTGCACGGCGAGAACGAGGACGAAGTGGGTTGGCCGGTCGATCCGGAAACAACCGTGCTCGAAGACCGCTATCTCACGATGTTTTGCAACGACATGGACAAGTCTGCCGCCGAAACCTTTCTTGCCAGGCTGCGCAACGACAAGTGGCCGCCGAGCTCCTATTTCCAGCGCGACTGGCGCTTCGATCACCTCCCCGCAATCCCGTCGAGCTATGTGTTGTGCCTGCAGGACATGTGCCTGCCGCCGATCTGGCAGGAACGCTTTGCCTTGCAGTTGCACTGCGACCGCATCGTGAGGATCGACGCGGGCCACCAGGTGATGAACACGCGGCCGCACGGGTTGGCGGAGATATTGCTGGCGGAGGCGACCGGTTGACGGTTGCTAAGGTAAGACGTATCTTACCAGTATGACCGCGCAAACGAAGCTTTCGGCCAAGGGCCAGGTGGTCATCCCCAAGGATGTGCGGGATCGGCTGGGCTGGCTTCAGGGAAGCGAACTCGAGGTTATCGAGACCGGCGACTGTATCGTCCTGCGCAAGCCGCGCAGGCCAGGCAAGCTGACCGTGGATCAGGCGCTCGCCCAAATCGCCGCAAAGGTGAACTACAAGGGGCCTCCGATCGCCACCGAAAACCTGGGGTATTCTCCGGACGCCTATCGCAATTGGACTGAACGCAAGCAGTGATTGCGCTGGACACAAATGTCGCGGTTCGACTGATCGTCCGGGATGACCCCAAGCAGCTGCAAGCAGCAAAAATGCTGCTCAAGGAAGAATGCTTCATTGGCTGGACAGTG
>JANMCD010000174.1:0-4745 GCA_031360905.1 Novosphingobium sp. | reverse complement strand
GCCCGGGGTGCCGGCAAAGCGGATCGCGCGCGCAGCGGGCCGGCATTGCTCGCGGACGAAATAATTCTGGAAGTCGAGCCAGCCTTGCTCGGTCTCGACCTGGGTTCGCACCGGAGTATCGCTCATCGGCACCACCGCATGGGCGATGCCGAGCGCATGGGTTAGCCGGGCGGTGACCTGCGTCAGGCTCTCACCGGCACGCAGACGCCAGCTGCGGGCCAGATGCATCGCCATGTCGCGGTCGCCGAGGCTGAACCATTGCACTTCGCCCAGCTTGCCCAGCATTTCCATCGCCCGCCAACTTTCCGCAGCCACGCCCCAGCCCCGCTCCGTGTCGCCCAGCCCCGACAGCGCATAGACCACCGAGTCGATATCCGGACAGATGGTGAGGCCGAGGTGCTCGAAATCGTCACCGGTGTTGACCGCGATGGTCAGCTGGTCCGGCGGCAGCACCGCAGTCAGGCCAGCGGCGAGTTTGGCCCCGCCGACGCCGCCGGAGAGGGCTAGAACGTGGCCCCTGGGGTTTATGGCGCTCACCGGAACATATCCACCGCCACCGGCCTCAATCCGCTCGCTGCACCCGGCCCATCCTCCTCCGTTACCCAGTGCCCCGCCCCGCGCACCAGCGCGGCGGGCGTGCCCTCGGCCCCCTCGCCCATCGCGAGCACAGCGGCGGCGGCGGCCGCGTCGGCGACGGCAATGACGGTGGCATGAAGGGTCCGGCCGAACAGGTCCTGCCCCTTGCCCCGGCGATCATCGAGCACGCTAAGGCCCGCGCAGCCGATCGCCGCGCCGACGGTGCCGATCCGCCAGGCGCGACCAAGACTGTCGGCAATCACCACCGCCGGACGGACCCCGCACATCGCGCCCAGTTCGGCGCGTAAGCCGCGGGCGCTGGCGTCGGGATCGAGTGGCCACAGCAGCACGGTGCCATCGCCGCCGCCTTCGACGTTGGAGGCATCGATCCCGGCGTTGGCCAGAATGTGTCCGGTTTTCTGGCGGGCAATAATCGCAGCGGGTGTCTCGCGGAGTATTTCGCTGCTCTCATTGAGGATCAGCTGGGTGTATTGAGGCGTGCGTCCGGTTTTGGCCGCAAGCTCTCGCGCCGCCGGGCCAGGCTGCACGTCGGCGAGCCGAACGAGGCGTCCCTCGGCCTTGGAGACGATCTTCTGAGCGATCACGATCACATCTCCGTCCCGCAGCCTGCCGCCTTCGCGCGCAATTGCCGCAACGATCTCACCGGCAATGGACATGCCGGCCCCGAACAGCGGCATCCCGCGCAGGGGCGCGATGCTCAAACCTGCCTGGCCCTCCATGCGCCTGTCCCTTCCCGCCTGCATAATATCCGAGGAACAATTCTGTTGCCCCGTTCGCCCCTGCCGCTATCGGCAACTGCCTTCGCAAGCAATTAAGATTCCAAGGGAGTGAACGGTCATGGCGTCCATCGCGGTTGTCGGCGGAACCGGGCATCTCGGCAAGGGCATCGCCCGCCGCCTTGCCAAGGCGGGGCATGATGTGACGATCGGCTCGCGCGCCGCCGAAAAGGCGCAGGCCATCGCCAAGGCGATGGACAGCGAACTTGGCCTGACCCTGGGCTTCGGAGCCAATAGCGATGTCGTGGTCGGAAAGGACGTGGTGATCGTCACCGTGCCATACGAATCGCAGGAGGCGACGCTCAGGCAGATCGGCCCGCATGTTGGCAGCGCCATCGTCGTCGATACCACCGTGCCGCTGGTGCCGCCCAAGGTGATGCGGGTGCAGCTCCCCGCCGCCGGCAGTGCCGCCATGGAGGCGCGCGGGCATCTTGGGCCGGATGTGCGCTTCGTCACCGCCTTTCACAATGTCGCCGCTCACATCCTCGACAGCGACGCGAAGGTCCAATGCGACGTGCTGGTGTTCAGCGACGATATCGAGGCGCGCAAGGTGATCGTCGGGCTGGTCAACGAGATGGGCCTGCGCGGGCTCGCGGGCGGCGGGCTGGCCAATTCGGCGGCGGCCGAGGCGATGACTTCGATCCTGATCTACATGAACAAGAATTACGGGGCCGATGGCGCCGGCATCCGCTTCACCAATCTGACCACGGCCCCGGCGATACCGTGAGCTTTGGCCGGTGAGCTGTTGGCCATGAGCTGTTGGGTCATCATTCCGGTCAAACCGCCCGAACAGGCCAAGATGCGGCTCGCCGGCGCGCTCAATCCGAATGCGCGCGCGGCTCTGGTGGGGGCGATGCTGCGCCATGTCGCGCAGGTGTCGGCGGCGGCGGACCATGTCGATCGTGTTTGCCTGCTCGGCCCCTCGCGCCACGGTCTGCCGGACAGCCTGCCGCTGCTGGACGATCCAGGCGGCGGCCTCAACCCCGCCTTGCAATCGGCGCTGGCGCAGCTTTCAGGGGAAATCCTGACGCGCCTGATCGTCCTGCCTGCCGACCTGCCGATGCTCTCGATTAACGACGTTCAGCTGCTTGCCAGCGCGCCGCCCGGCACTGTCGCCATCGCCCCGGACCGCCACGGCACCGGCACCAATGCACTTTCCTTGCCCTTGCCAGGCGCCGGGAGCTTTACCTTCGCCTTCGGGGCTGACAGCTTCGCGCGGCATCAGGCGCAGACGGAACAGCTTGGCCTCAAAATCGAGACGATCCACAGCAATGGTTTGGCGCGCGACATCGACGTGCCCGGGGATTTGCCCGATGCCGCCGCCCTGATGATGAGCGGCGGCCCGGCAACCGGTAGCGGCGACTGCGGCTCCGTCGCCAAGCCGGCTGGGCTGTGAAGGCCGCCGGCGCCATCAAGGTCTGGGACGGCCCGACCCGCCTGTTCCACTGGCTGCTCGTCGCCCTGCTCGGCTTTTCGTGGTGGAGCGGGGAAGCCGGCCAGATGGACTGGCACCGGCTATCGGGTATTGTTCTGCTCGGACTGCTGCTGTTCCGGTTGGTCTGGGGCTTTATCGGCGGCAGCACCGCGCGGTTCGCCAGCTTCATGCGCTCGCCGCGTAGTGTGATGACCTACCTCCGCGCCGATCCTGCCGCGCCCCGGACAACCGGGCATAACCCGCTAGGGGCCTATAGCGTGCTCGCTATGCTGCTGCTGCTCGCCCTGCAGATTGGCTCCGGGCTGTTCGCGGTGGACATCGATGGCCTTGAATCCGGGCAGCTGTCCTATCTTGTCACATTCCACCAGGGCCGTGCGGCCGCCGAAATTCACGAACTGGTCTTCAAGCTGCTACAAGTTGCCGCTGCGCTGCATGTCGCAGCGATCCTGTTTTATCTGTTCGTTCGCAAGCGCAACCTGATCGGCCCGATGGTGACCGGTACCGAACCAGAACCGGACGCATCGCAGAGCGCGCTGGTTTCCGCGCCGCTGACGCGTCTGGCGCTGGCCGCTGGCGTTGCCGCGGCCCTTGCGTGGTGGGCGGCGCAGGGGCTTGCCCTGTAGCTGCGGTGATCGGCGGCCCATCGAAGGCAATTAACCGACGAACGGAGGTTGTAAGAGGTGGTCAAGCCTTCCCCAACGCCTCGCCAAAAGCCCGTACCGCCTGCGCCTCATCGCCGTCCCATACCGCCGCCGAGACCGCGAGAAAATCCGCACCCGCCCGCACCAGCTCTGAACAGTTCTCCGGCGTAACGCCGCCGATGGCGACGCAGGGCAATTCGAACAACGATTGCCACCAGGTCAGGATTTCCGGCTCGGCATGATGTTCCACCTGTTTAGTCGCAGTCTCGAAGAATGCGCCGAAAGCGACATAATCCGCCCCCGCCTCGCCCGCATCCATCGCCAGATGGCGGCTGGCGTGACAGGTTACGCCGATCTGCGCCTCCCGCCCCAGCCGCTCGCGCGCCTCACGCACAGCGCCGTCCGACTGGCCGAGATGAACTCCGTCGGCGCCGATGCGCTTGGCCAGGCTCACCGAATCGTTGACGATGAAGGCGACGTCGCGCTCCGCGCAGATGCGCAGGAGAGGTTCGGCGAGCTGCGCCGCCGCGTGTTCGTCCACGCCCTTCACCCGGAACTGGAATGCCGCGACCGGCCCGGCATCGAGCGCCCGGGCAAGGCGTTCGGGAAAGGCACCGGAAACATCGAGCGGGGAGATCAGGTAGAGCTGGCACGGAGGCGGAGCTGCTTTGGTCATCGGCAGGCCTTTATACCGGGCGTCGAGCGGCGGCAACGCGCGGAACCAATTGCGCCATTCAAGCGTCTATCAACGATGAAATCCGTTCTGCTCCTGTTCGCCCCGCTCGCTTTGTCGGCCTGCGCTACTTATGAGTCGCCAAGCCGCGATGATCCGGTCGCCACCGCGCGTCTGGGCGAGCCCGTCAGCGTGGATGGATTGCGCGTTGTTCCGCTGGAAGTGCTTGAGGACAGCCGCTGCCCTATTGACGTGCAATGCATCCAGGCCGGCACAGTCCGCATTACTGCGCGCATACGCTATGACGGCAATGCGGAAGTGCGGGAAATGACGCTGGGCCGCTCGATCCGCGTTGGTGGCCGCGATCTGCAGCTGGTCCAGCTGCGACCGGAACCCCGCTCAGACCTCATAATTTCGCCGCGCGATTACCGTTTCACCTTCGAGATCAGGCCGTAACTTGGCCTCAAATCACCCGCGCATCGTAAGCCCATTGCAGCAGTGCCTGACGCTGGCGCGGCCGACAAAATGGATCGCCCGGCTCGCAATTCCGGCGGACCTGCGCCGCATGGCGGGCGAAGGCGCGCCAGCGGCCGATCTGGCGGGCATCGTCGTCGTGCCGGCGG
>JANMCD010000065.1:0-7480 GCA_031360905.1 Novosphingobium sp. | reverse complement strand
GCGGCTCGGCCTGCCAGGGCGCGTGGAGGTCGCCCTTCAGCAGAAGGGTTGCGCCGATCAGGGCCCGCCGAAGCTGCGGCGGACCAATCGCGTTCCCCCATTTGCCCCCGTTCACGGCACTGTGAAATCCTGCCTTGCGAGAATTTTGCCGGGCGCGAAATCATCGTCGGTATAGGTGACGGTGAGCCGCGCACCGCCGGCGGTCAGTCTGGGATCCGATTTTGGATCGACGACGACCTGCACGGTTCGCTGGGTAATTTCGGTATAGACGCCGATACCACGAATTTCGGCGATCTTCGTCTTGCCGCCGGCGGCTGTCACCGTGATGTCACCGTAGGCCGAGCGGTTGCCGGCCCGGGTGATCGTCAGCGCAATTACGCGCCCGCCGTCCGGAAGCGGCGTCACCGAGAGATCGCGCAGTCCCGCCGTCACCGTGGTTTCGCCGATGCGTACGATCACCGGGATGGAAATGCCGAAGCGAGGTACGATAGTGACGCCGATTGCGCCCGCCTTCTGAGCCCCCGCCGCATCTTCAATGCTGAGGCCGCCGCTACCGATGTCCGGTACGGCGGTGGCGGAGAAATGGGAGCGATATTCGCCCGGCGGCAGATCGGGGGGAACCCGCGCCATCAGCCGCACGGTCTGCGCTTCGTGGCTCGCAAGGACCACCCGGTGCGGCGACCAGCGCAGCAGCCTGCTGGCGGTTTTCACCCGGTCGCGCGCCGCCGCATCGGTGACCGAAGCGAGATCGACCAGCCGGCCTTCCGGGGTCATCATCAAGTCTGACAGTTTGATCTCGTAACTGCCGGTCGCGCTGGCGCGGTTGAACAGGCCGACAGTGGCGACCCGCTGGCGCTGGTCGATGATGATCCGCTTGGGATAGAGATTGACATCGCCCATCCCCCCGACGGAATCGGCCGGCGGCTCGGGCGGTGCAGGCTGCGGCTTGGGCACAGCTGGGGCGGCGCTCCGCTCAGCGCGCTGCGCCAATGCCGGCTGGGCCAGTACCGCTGAAAGCAGCAGCGCCAGTGCTAGCCGTCCGCCGATCAAAACGCATAATGGCGCCTTGGAACGCCGTCCCCCGAACCCCATGAAATAGCCTTCGATCCCCGATTTTACGCTCGTGAACCGGCTATATGTATTGTCCCCTAGGGACTGGCAATCGCGGGCCTATTGGAAAGCCACAGTTATTGTGTAGGTGCCGCTATAAGCACCGGTCGCCTGACCCGCCCCGACATTGAGCGTCGCGCCGACGATAAGTACCGCAGTGCCACTGGCATCCAGTTTAAGCTTGCCGCCGCCATTGGTATTGGTGTTGTGATTGAGATTGTTCACCGTCATCTTCTGAGCACCTTTGGCTATGGTGAACGATGCCGGCAGGACGATATCGGTCTGGCGGTTGGGACTGCCTCTTAGCAAAAACGTGCCTGGGCCGCGGCCAGTACCGACCTGCGTGATGTTTTGATTGCCGGCTACACCACCGGTTGCCGATACCGAAGAGGTGACCGTGACGGTCAGCGTGCCGGCCGTAGCCGGCTGCATGAATTGCCCGAAACGCAGGGCGGCGAGCGGCACGACGCTGCCGGGCGCTACCACCAGTGCCTGCGAAGCGCCGCTTGCCTTTGCCGGAGCAGCATGCGCGGCGCCGGATGAAAGCGTTATCGCCGCTGCGACAAGTGACAGGACGAATGCCCGGTTCATGTCGGTTAAACAATCGAAGGCGCCCGGCCGCCACGACATGTGCTGCGCGCCGGGCCCCTCCTTCTAGATTTTACTGGTACAGAACCGTGGCGACGTAGCTGCCGGTGTAGCTGCCGGGGGCCTGACCCGCCGGAACAGTCAGCGTTCCGCCGACGGTGAAAGCACCCGCGCCGACTAGACTAAGCGTGGCGGTCGCAGCCGAGGGAGTGGTGGTAAAGCTCATAACGTTGACGCCGGAATTGACGGTGCCCGCAGCCGTCGCGATCGTGTAGCCACGGCTAGCACCACCCGTAACGGTGAAGGCGTCGGCCGTATTGACCGAGCCCGTAACCAGGGTTGCCCCGCCGCCCGCCGTGCCAACGCCGGCCGTGGTCACGGTCACGCTGCCGCCGGTGCCGGCATCGATCATGCCAAAATTGATTGTTGCGGCAGGTGTATGCGTGAGCGTGATCGGGGAGACGACCTCAGCAGTCGCCGAACCATTTGCGGTGGCGGCATAAGCCGAACCCGACGAGAGAGCCACGGCAACCGCGGCGATAACAAACTTCTTCATGCTTAATACCCCTCAAAGCAGGAAGGCCCCGATGCCCGAAAAGGCCGTGAACCACCCAAATGACTTGCGCCGAAATGCCTGGTCGCCGGAGTTCGGGAACAGTGCGCAAGCGGAGATTTAGGGGAGAGAGGTAAACACACCGTTACGGGCATTAACCTAGGTACTGCACCGTATCGCTCGGCCAGCGAACCGGACCGAGCGGGCGTCGGCGCTCGGGAAGAGTGGAGCCGCAGCCAGCAATGGCTTCAGCTGTAGGTGACGATAACTTCAACGCTGATGCGAAAACGCGCCGGCGGGGTCGCCGCGGGCAGCCGCAAGGTGCCGCCGAGATCGAAGCTATCGCGGCCGGAGCTGTCGAGCCAGCCCGCCCGGCCGGCATCGGGGCGGCTGGCTGAACGTATCTGGATGTCGTCGATTACCACAAGCGGCGGTGCAAAGCGCGGCGCAAGTCCATCGCCAACCTGCTCGCCAGCAACCGAGGCATGCGCAGGCACCGCGATGGTGTAAGCGCGGTTTGCTTCACCGGAGACCTCGAACTGCGCGAAATGGGGCGACAGGCATGGTGTGGGCGGGGCGCAGGCGGAGTGCGCACTGCCACCATATATCGCCCCTGACCCGCCGGGCGCGATCTTCACCGAACCCGCTGACTCCGCGTTTGCGGCCAGCTCTCCGAAATCGAGATCGCGGATTTGCCGCAAAGCGATCGGGCTAATTATATCGGCCGCCGCCGCGCCGGTCGCGCTGGCGGCCACCGCAGGAGCCGGAACCCACGCCAAACCCAGCGCGGCGACAAGGCTTGTCCGGCTCAACCGCCCTCGACCGACACGAGAGTGGCAATCACCGGCAGCGCGATTGTCAGGTTCGCTCCGCCGCTTCTGCGGGTTACATCGAGGCGTGCCCCGACCCGAAAAGACTTGGCGCAGATGCGCGTCGTGCAGTTGGCGATGGTGTAGGTGACGATCCGGCCCGGCACGAGCAGAGCTGCGCCGGGCAGATCGGAATCGAAAGCGGACAGGCGCCCGCTCACCCCCGTCTGCGTGACCGCCGGCACGCTGCTGAGCACCACCTGGAACGTTACTCTGATTGCTTTGGGGTTCTGATTCCCGCGATCATACGCAACGGTGAATTGCGAGGGCCCGACCGGCGCGGAGGCGACCGGGAAGATCGCATCGTTAATCACCGCGCCGCTGGCGCTGACCGTACGCGAGCCGCTCGACGGCACAACAAAGGCGCCAAAGCGCAGGGCTGCGTCGGCTGTCACGGTAAGGGTGGGAACTGCAGCCGGCGCGGGCGAGGTCGGCAGCAGCGAGCTCAAGATCAGAAGCAGAACCCCGAGCCGCCGTTGGCGCCGCAAAGTTTCCGGTACTGGCGCCCTCCGCCCGATCACTGCCTGCGTTCCTCATATGTGCGGATGCCGAAGTCGGTAATCAGGCCTCGCTGGACGGATATTGCTTCGATTGCCTGGGCCGGCAATCGCCGGACGAGCGGATTTCCGAAAAACTGTCCCATTTTGCACCGAATTCGCCCGGCCTTCAGAACTACCTCGGCGGCAGTGCCAATCAGGCACAACCGCCCATGGCCTTCGTTAGCCAGCAGCATCAGCCCTGCGAAGCGCCGCCGCACCAGTTCCCGCGCCTGCCATGCCAGTTCTCCGCCAGCCCTGCCTCGACTAGCGCCTGACCGAGGCTGCGCCCATCGCGCCGGACAATCCGTAACAGGCGGCCATAGCGGTCGCGCGTCCGCGTTCCGGTCTCCAGCGCGAAGGGGCCGGCATTGAGCAAAACGATCAGCTGCCGCGTCGCCGCAGCGCCCCGTTCGGCCTCGGTCGGGCAGGCAGCGCCGTGGGTTTCAGGAGCGTTGATATCGGCCATACGGATCTTCTCGCCCCGCAGCCAGAAGGTGTCGCCATCCACGACACAGGTGACGCGGGGGCCGGGGGCGCAAAGCGCGAAGGCGGCGGCGATGATCGGAGTGAGCAGCGGCATGGCGGCTGCATGCCGATCGGCTGGCCGCACGGACATCCGCGCAAACCCTTGGTTTTGCTCCGTTCCAGAGGTTTAAGGGCAAGCTGAGGGCAATCTGACCCTGTTCACGCCCGGACTAAACGTCGAGATTTGCCACGTTTAGCGCATTCTCCTGGATGAACTCCCGCCTCGGCTCGACCACATCGCCCATCAGCCGGGTGAAGATTTCGTCGGTGACATCGGCGTCCTCCACCTTCACTTGCAACAGCGCGCGGTTTTCCGGGTCGAGAGTGGTCTCCCACAGCTGCTCGGCGTTCATTTCCCCCAGCCCCTTGTAGCGGCTGATCGACAGGCCTTTGCGGCCGATAGCCAGCACCGAATCGAGCAGTTCCGAGGGCCGGGTAATCCGCCCGCCGCTGGTGTCGGGCGATGATGCCGATCGCCGGACGGGGGTTTCGGACGGAGCGTCGACCTCGTTCGAGGACAACAGGTCGTCCGGCGCTTCGGCTTCGGTGTCGGGCTCGACCTCTTCCACTGCGGCACCCGCCTTCACCAGCCGCGCCGTCGACGAGTAGACTTCGGTTTGCTCACCGGCGAGGCGTGCGAGCTTGCGCGCCTCTGCGCTGGTCAGGAAGGCGGCCTCGACACTGTGGTAATCGGTAACCCCGCGCCACAGCCGCTGGACGGTGACATCGCCGTCCTCGGTCATGGCGGCGGTCCATTTCGCCTCACGGTCGCCCACGTCCAGCCAGGTCGCCGCCTTGGTAAGCGCCGTCACCCGGCCCGCCCGGTCGAGTTCGGGATCAAGCACGCCGGCCAGCGCTAGTGCCTCGACAATCGCCGGATCGTAGCGGCGCGGCACGAAGCCCATCAGGCTGCGCATCCGCCGGGCGTGCTCGACCAGCCCGGCGAGCTCTGCCCCGCCGCGCGCGCCGCCCGCGGTTTCCAGCACCCGCCCGGCGAGCCCCGCCTCGACCAGATAGCGATCGAGCGCGTCGTTGTCCTTGAGATAGACCTCGCTGCGGCCCTTGGCGACTTTGTAAAGCGGCGGCTGGGCGATGAACAGATGGCCGGCGCGGATGATATCGGGCATCTGCCGGTGGAAGAAGGTGAGCAGCAGTGTGCGGATATGGGCGCCATCGACATCGGCGTCGGTCATGATGACGATCTTGTGATAGCGCAGCTTGTCGAGGTTGAATTCGTCGCGAATGCCGGTGCCCATCGCCTGGATCAGCGTGCCGACTTCCTTCGATGAAATGACCCGGTCAAACCTTGCGCGCTCGACATTGAGGATCTTGCCCTTGAGCGGCAGGATCGCCTGGATATTGCGGTCGCGGCCCTGTTTGGCCGAGCCGCCGGCGGAGTCCCCTTCGACCAGGAACAGCTCGCATTTGCTGGGATCGCGCTCCTGGCAGTCGGCGAGCTTGCCGGGCAGGCTGGCGATGTCCATCGCGCCCTTGCGCCGGGTAAGTTCGCGCGCTTTCTTGGCGGCCTCGCGCGCGGCGGCGGCATCGATAATCTTGCCGATAACGGCGCGGGCGTGCGCGGGGTTCTCTTCGAGCCACTGGCTCATCCGGTCAGCCATCAGGCTTTCGAGCGGCTGGCGCACTTCCGAGGAAACCAGCTTGTCCTTGGTCTGCGATGAGAACTTGGGATCGGCCAGCTTGACCGAGACAATCGCGGTCAGTCCCTCGCGCATATCGTCGCCGGTGAGGCTGACCTTCTCCTTCTTCAGGATTCCCGATTTCTCGGCGTAATTGTTGATCGTTCGGGTCAGCGCGGCGCGGAAGGCAGCAAGGTGCGTGCCGCCGTCGCGCTGGGGGATGTTGTTGGTGAAGCAGAGGACGTTTTCGTAATAGCTGTCGTTCCATTCGAGCGCGACATCGATGCCGATGCCGTCGCGCTCGGCTGAAATGGCGACGGGATTCGGCAACAAGGGTGTCTTGTTGCGGTCGAGATAGGCTACGAAAGCGCCGATACCGCCGTCGTAATAGAGGTCGTGCTCGGCAACGTCGGCATGGCGTTTGTCGCGCAGGAGGATGCGGACCCCCGAGTTGAGGAAGGCAAGCTCGCGGTAGCGGTGTTCGAGCTTTTCGAAATCGAACTCGGTAACGTTCTTGAACGTGTCGGTCGAGGCGAGGAAGGTCACGCGGGTGCCCTTCTTGCCTGCTGGGGCCGGGCCGCGGACGATCAGCGGGGAGACGGCGTCGCCATAGGCGAACTTCATCCAGTGTTCTTCACCGTCGCGCCAGATGGTGAGCTCGAGCCATTCGGACAGGGCGTTGACCACCGAGACGCCGACGCCGTGGAGCCCGCCGGAAACCTTGTAGGCGTTATCGTCGGAGGTGTTCTCGAACTTTCCGCCGGCATGCAACTGGGTCATGATCACTTCGGCAGCCGAAACGCCTTCCTCGGTGTGGATCCCGGTAGGAATCCCGCGGCCATTGTCTTCGACCGAGACCGAGCCGTCTGGGTTGAGTTCGATCAGCACCAGGTCGCAGTGTCCCGCCAGCGCCTCGTCGATGGCGTTGTCGGAAACCTCGAACACCATGTGATGCAGGCCCGATCCGTCGTCGGTATCGCCGATATACATGCCGGGGCGCTTGCGCACCGCATCGAGGCCCTTGAGCACCTTGATCTGATCGGCCCCGTAAGCATTGGCGTTGGGGATGTTCGCGGGGATGATCTGGGGGGTGTCGTCGGGCGTGTTGGGGGGAGTGCTGGCCATTCCCAGCACATAGGCACTCACGGCCGGTTGAGAAAGCCGTTTCGCCCGGTTCCATCCACAGGAAAGCCAGACAGTGCCGGCCTAGGCTAGCGAAATCAAGCAGCGGCGGATCTGCCCTCAGGCCCCGGCCAGATGCCGCTGGCAAAGCAGGATCAGGCGCGGGGCCGGCGCGATTTATCAGTCATAATCAGACGAGTGCCATCGCGACCATCAAGCCGCCGGTACCGAGCGCAACCGCGAGGCCGTGCGCATTGTGTAGAAAACGTGTCATAGCAATTCCCTCTGATTTGCGAAGCTAGCAAAAACTTCTTCGCACATGCAACATAACCAATTTGCTAAGACTTTCCCGTGCAAAGAGGACAATTACCTTTGCAAAAAATGCAATCATAATTGTAACTATGTTTTCAAATGGTAGCTTATCACTGCGAATGCGCGCCGGCTCCCAGCCTTTCAGGCCCGGACTGGACAGAAAAAAACCTGCGCCCTATCGCCCCGCCATGACCATCCAGCCCTCGGATTCCATCCTCATCGTCG
>JANMCD010000061.1:0-5157 GCA_031360905.1 Novosphingobium sp. | reverse complement strand
GGACCGCCGACCATCCGCCGCTGGGCGAACGCGGCATTAACGACTTCCTGATCCCGGCGAGCCAGGCATTCGGCACCGGCCAGCATGCCACCACCGCCGGCTGCCTGACCATGCTGAGCGCGATCAAGCGGCAGGGCGCGGTGGTGCGCAACCTTGCCGATATCGGCACCGGCACCGGCCTGCTCGCCTTTGCCGCAATTGACCTGTGGCCGCGCGCGCTGGCCACCGCGAGCGACATCGATGCGGTGTGTGTGGGCGTGGTCGCGGAGAACGCCCGGCTCAACGCCGTCACGCTGGGCGCACGGCCGGGCGAGCTGGCCATGGTCGTGGCCGGCGGCCTGTCGCACCCGCTGCTGAAGGCGCGCGGACCATACGATCTGATCATCGCCAACATTCTCGCTGGCCCGCTGATCGCGCTCGCGCCCGCATTCGCCCGCGCGCTGGTGCCGGGAGGGAGTTTGTTGCTGGCGGGGCTGCTGGAGACGCAGGAGGCGCAGGTTCGCCGCGCTTGCCGGCGATCCGGGCTGCGGCCGGCGCGGCGGCTGGTCATGGGCGATTGGTCGATCGTGTGGCTGAGGAAGCGGCTGAGCATGGCGCTGCGGGCGTCCGCGCGGTGAAACGCAAAGTAGCGCGCCTGGTGCTCGGAATGGCTGCTTTGGCGCTCGGCCTCTACCCGTTGTCGGGCTGGATCGGCTCGTCGCTGCCGCGCGAAGCCAACCACACCGCGCCGCAACCCCGGCCCGACGACGTCACGATCCTGGTCGAGACCAACGGCGTCCACACCGCGCTGGTGATGCCGCTGGTCAGTGCCGACAAGGACTGGCGCGCGGACTTTCCGGTCGATGACATCGCCGCCAGCGCCCTGCCCTACAGCCACCTCTCGATCAGTTGGGGCGACAAGCGCGTGTTTCTCGAGACCGAAACCTGGGCCGACCTGCGCCCGGCGACAGTCGCGCATCTTCTCTTCGGCAGCGGAGAGGGCCTGCTGCACATCGCGCATTACCTTCAGCCGCAACCGACCGAGACCATGCGCCCGGTGCGGCTTTCGCGCGCGCAATACCGGATCGTGGTCCAGCGGATCGAGGCGTTGATTCCGCCAGCGCCGCGCCGGACCTATCCCGGATATGAGGCGCACGACATATTCTACGATTCGCGCGGCCGCTATACGCTGATCGACAACTGCAACGCCTGGACCGGCGACACCCTCGCCGCCGCCGGCCTGCCGATGGGGCGCTGGACTCCGTTTGCCGGCGGGGTGATGAAGTGGGTGCCCAAGCCGGCGCCACAGCACTCAGCCGCCAATCACCGCAACGCTGAGCACCTCAATGGCATCATCCGTCCCGGCGAAGGCCAGAAAATCGCCCGCCTCAGCTCCCATCAGCGCCCTGCTTAGGGGAGCTGAAAAACTCACCAGCCCCCGGGCGGGATCGGCTTCGTCATCCCCGACAATGCTCAGACTGCGCTGCTTTCCGCCCAGAAAAAAGCAAACCTGCGTGCCGATCGCCACCGCTTCGCCGGTCGGAACCGGGACCAGTTCCGCGGTAATCTCCCGGGTCTGCCAGTAGCGCAGATCGCGCTTGGCCGCCTGGATGCTGCTTTCCTCGGAGAGCGTCGCCAGCCGGGCTTCGAACTCGGCCACACGCAGGTGAAGCAAAGCGAGCCCGCGCGCCGTGACCAGATTAGGGCCGGGCGGGATGGGGATTTCGAATTTGGGTTCGAGATGCTCTTCATCGCCGTCCCGGCGAAATGCGACACTCATGGCTGGTCCCTTTCTGGCGGCACTATCCAGCCGCCTTGACGATTTCCGCCCAAGCCGCCTCGTCGATCACCGTTACCCCCAGCTTCTCCGCCTGCTTGAGCTTGGAACCCGCACCCGGCCCGGCCACGACCAGATCGGTCTTGGCGCTAACCGAGCCCGCCGACCGGGCGCCCAGCGCTTCGGCCTGCGCCTTGGCCTCGTCACGGCTCATGGTTTCGAGCTTACCGGTGAAAACCACGGTCTTGCCGGCGACCGGGCTGTTGCGCGTTTCCACGATGTAGGGCGGCGGGGTGACTTGCGAGAGGAGGTCGTCCCACACCGCGACATTGTGCGGTTCGTGGAAGAAATCCCGTAATGACTCCACAACAGCCGGTCCAATTCCGTCAATGAGGAAGAATGAAATATAGGCGTCCCTTATCGCGTCATCTCTGGATTCATTTTCCACGGCATAGGCAAGAGTCACTTTGTTCACAGCATCTCGCAGAGAAGGTAAGGTCGCGAATTCTTTCATAAGCGCCCGCGCCGTCACCGCGCCGACGTGCCGTATCCCCAGCCCGAACAGCAGCCGCGCCGCGTCTGGCCGGCGCTTGTTTTCCACCGCTGCCAACAGATTATCCACAGACTTGTCATGCCAGCCTTCACGCGCAAGGATTTCGGCGCGGCGGGCCTTGAGACGAAAGATATCCGCCGGGCTTTCGAGCCAGCCCAGCGCGAAAAACTCAGCAATGGTCTTTTCGCCCAGCCCCTCGATATCGAGCGCCGCGCGGCTGACGAAATGTCGCAGCCGCTCGGTGCGCTGTGCCGGACAGATCAACCCGCCGGTGCAGCGGACATCGACTTCGCCCTCCTCCGCCACCGCCTCGCTGCCGCACTCCGGGCAGTGATCGGGGAACGCATAAGGCGCGCGCGCTTCCTCCCGGGTGAGGTTGCCGACGACCTGCGGAATGACGTCGCCCGCGCGCTGCAAGACGATGCGATCGCCAATGCGCAGCCCCAGCCGCCCAATCTCGTCGCGATTGTGCAGCGTGACGTTGGTTACGGTGACGCCGCCGACCAGCACCGGCTTCAGCCGCCCGACCGGCGTCAGCTTGCCCGTCCGCCCGACCTGGATGTCGATCGCCTCAATCGTGGTTTCCGCCTGCTCGGCCGCAAACTTGTGCGCCAGCCCCCAGCGCGGCGCTTTGGCGACGAAGCCGAGCCGTTGCTGCCAGTTGAGCCGGTCAACCTTGTAAACCACGCCGTCGATATCATAGGGCAGTTCGGAGCGCTGCTCGCGGATGGCGCGGTAATGTTGCACCATCTCTTCGATGCCGTCGCAGCGGGTCAGCAGCGGCGATACCGGTACGCCCCATCCGGCGATGCACTGCATTACTTCGAGCTGCGTCGACCCAGGCACCTCGCTCGCCGCGCCCCAGCCGTGCGCGAGGAACCGCAACGGGCGGGCCGCCGTAACATTGGCATCCTTTTGCCGCAGCGATCCGGCGGCTGCGTTGCGCGGGGTGGCGAACAGCCGTTCGTCCTTCATTTGCTGCGCTTGGTTGAGTGCGGCAAAGTCCTGCTTCGACATATAAACTTCGCCGCGCACTTCGAATATTTCGGGCACTTCCCCGCGCAGCATGTGCGGAATATCAGCGATATGCGCGACGTTGGGCGTAACATCCTCGCCCACCTGCCCGTCGCCGCGCGTGGCAGCGCGCACGAGCCGCCCTTGCTCATAACGCAGCGAGCACGACAGCCCGTCGATCTTGTCCTCCGCCGTCATGGCGACCTCGGCATCGTCGGCCAGGTTGAGGAACCGCCGCACCCGCGCCGCGAACTCCGCCACCTCCTCGTCCGAGAACGCATTGTCGAGGCTCATCATCCGCATTTCGTGGCTAACTTTGGACAGCGGTGAGGTGGCGACTTTGTGGCCCACTGCGGCGCTCGGGCTGTCGGCGCGGATCAGCTGCGGGAACACTGCTTCGAGCTCGGCATTGCGCCGCACCAGCGCATCGTATTCGGCGTCCGAAATCTCGGGCGCATCGTCGGCATGGTAGCGCCGGTTGTGATGCGCGATCTGGCGCGCAAGGCGCATCAGCTCATTGGCGGCGTCCGCTTCGGAAAGGGTCACGATATAATTCCCACTCCGGTCTCCTCGACAGACCAGTCGCCGCCACGACGGACCATGCGATAGCCGATACTTTCGCTGCCGAGATTGCCGTAAGTCGCCCCTCCTTCCGCAGCGCACTTGGCTCGGTTGCAATCGACCTTTGCAAACAGGAAGAGCGCGCTTTCACCCGTGTGCTCGAAAATCACCCCGCCCGTGCGCCAACCGCACGCGTCGCTCGGGTGCAAACCGCGGAATCGGACCTTCAATCGCGCCAACAACTCGGGTCCCGTGTCGCTGAGGCAGATCGCCTTCCCCCGATGTCCGGTCGATTGCTGATAGCGAGGGATCAGAAAGGCGAACAGCGCCTCGCGCGGATCGGCAACTCCAAGGATTCGATGCGGGTTCCCCACTGCCTTGACAGCAGGGTCCCTGGTGCGTTCCAGCGGCGAGGCCGGTGGCGGCGGTGGTGGTGGCGGCGGCGGCGGGGGCGAGGCGACGCTTCCTGCCCCGGGCACAAAATCGATCCGAAAGGTCGGCGGCCTGCCCGCTTCGACCATGGAGAGGAGAGCGACGCGAAGTCCGCAACTTTCGGGCGGATCTGGCTCGGCGATCCGCGAAATTTGCGCACGTGTAAGGTTGTGCCCTCCTCCTCCGGCACCCATTATCTCCCCGCCGACGACCAATGCGGGGGCAGGGTCGCGAGCGGCGGTGGGGCCTTCGCGCACGACGATGGCACCACCCTCGCGCGAGACCCGCGAGCCAGCCCGCCAAAGAATGAGGGCCCTGCCCTGCGGGCCATCGAGGAACAGGCATTGCCCATCCCGAACCAAAGTGCCCGTCGTCGGCAGCAGAATGGGCGGCGGATAGTCTTCCGGCAAAAGCGGTAAGAGCGGCAGATCTTCGATTTGCTTGGGCACCCGAGACTCCGGGGTTTCACGTGGCGCATGGGAGTCGCACGCGCCAAGCGCAAGCGCGAGCATGGCTGGGGCAATCAAGCGCATCACACGCCCTCCAACAACCGGTCCGCCTGCGCGCGCGCCTCGGCCGTAATCTCGGCCCCCGAGAGCATCCGCGCGATTTCCTCCTGCCGGCCTGCCGCATCCAGCAAAACTACCGAAGTCCGCGTCACCGTGCCCTCGCTGGATTTGGCGATGACATAATGCGTCACGCCCCGTGCGGCCACCTGCGGCGAGTGGGTCACTGCCAGCAATTGCCCGCCCGTCGCCAGCCGCGCCAGCCGCTCGCCGATCGCGCTCGCCACCGCGCCGCCGACGCCTCGGTCGATCTCGTCGAAGATGATCGTCGCCGC
>JANMCD010000048.1:0-3787 GCA_031360905.1 Novosphingobium sp. | reverse complement strand
ACCGGCCAGTGGCCGCACGAGCCAATCGATTTCACCGGCGAGCGGGTGGCGGTGATCGGCACCGGATCCTCGGGCATCCAGGTGGCCCCAGTGATCGCCGAGCAGGCCGCTCAACTCTATGTGTTTCAACGCACGCCCAATTTCAGCATCCCGGCATGGAACCATCCGCTGTCGAAGGCTACGCAAGATGCGTGGAAGAAGGACTATGCCAGCCACCGTGCCGTCGCCAAGGCATCGCGCTCGGGGGCACTCTACGAATATGGCGTGCGTAGTGCTTTTGACTTCAGCGAGGAGGAGCGGCAGCGCGAATTCGACTCGCGCTGGGCCCGCGGCGGGACCAATTTCACCCACGTGTTCAACGATATGTTCACGGACAAGGCCGCTAACGATTTCGCAGCCTCCTATGTGCGCGGCAAGATCGGCGAGATCGTCGAGGATCCTGCGGTCGCAGCGAAACTCCAGCCGACCGATCACGCGATCGGCACCAAACGGATCTGCGTCGACACCAACTATTACGCGATGTTCAACCGGCCCAATGTCGCCCTCGTTGATGTTCGCGCCGCGCCGATCGTACGGATCGGCGAGCATGCGGTGGAGACTGAAGACGCTCGCTATGAAGTCGACAGCATCGTATTTGCGACCGGTTACGACGCGGTTACGGGTGCGCTCACCCGCATCGACATTCGCGGCCGTGGCGGCCTCGCGCTCAAGGACAAATGGGCCGCCGGTCCCAAAACCTATCTCGGGCTGATGATCGCCGGCTTTCCCAACCTGTTCATGATTACCGGGCCGGGCAGCCCATCGGTCTTGACGAACGTCGTGATGGCGATCGAGCAGCACGTCGAATGGGTGGCCGATTGCCTGGCTTTCCTGCAGCGTGAGGACGTTGCGGTGATCGAGGCCGAGCAGCAGGCCGAGGACGACTGGGTGGCGCACGTCAACGAAGTGGCGGCAGGAACGCTGCATCCCCAAGCCAACAGCTGGTACATGGGCGCGAATATTCCCGGCAAGCCGCGCGTCTTCCTGCCCTATGTCGGCGGGTTGGGCGTCTACACCGAAATCTGCCGCGACGTTGCCGACGATCGCTACCGCGGCTTTGCGTTAAAGCCGGCAGCCTGACATGCGCGCGCCGTTCAGCCGGACGCTTGGCGACCTTCTCGACGAACAAGCGCTGCAGCATGGCGAGCGCGTGGCGGTGATCGCCGACCGGATCGAGCACAGCTATGCCGCCCTCGCCGCCCGCGCCGACCGACTGGCGGCAGGGCTTCACGCACGGGGCGTCCGGCGCGGCGACCGGGTCGGCATCCTCGCCGGCAATCGGATCGAATGGCTGGAAATCTGCTTCGGCGCGAGCGCTGCTGGCGCGGTGGTGGTTCCGATCAGCACCTGGTCGAAACCGGCCGAGCTGGCATTCATCATCGAGGATGCGGCGATCGGCACGCTGTTCGCCGTGGCAGGCGTGGCCAGCGAGGATTTTGTCGCGGGGCTTCGCTCGATTCGCGCCGCCTTGCCATCCTTGCATACGCTGGTGATGATCGGCGACGAAGCGCCCGAGGACGGGTGGCTGCGATATGAGGACATGTTCGCTCCGCAACCTTGCCCGCTCGACCCCGGCGACCGGCCAAGCGCAGCCGACGACGCGCTCGTCCTCTACACTTCCGGATCGACCAGCAAGCCCAAGGCAGTGCGGCTTGCTCACTACGGAATGATCGAGAACGGGTTCAACATCGGCGAACGCCAGAAGCTGCGGCCGGAAGATCGCGTGCTCGCCGCCGCACCCTTGTTCTGGGCTTATGGCTCCGCCAATCTTCTGCCCGCCAGCTTCACGCACGGCGCAGCTATTGTCCTGCAGGACCGCTTCGAGCCCGGCGCGGCACTGGAGCTGATCGAACGCCATCGCTGCACCGTGATCTACACGCTGCCCGCGATGACCAGCGCGCTGATCGCCCACCCGGAGTTCGCGCCCGAGCGCACGCAAAGCCTGCGCACAGGTCTGACCATCGGCAATCCGCAAGACGTGAGAAATGCCGCCACCGTCCTCGGCGCAGCGGACATCTGCAATATCTACGGCTCGAGCGAAACCTATGGCAATTGCTGCGTCACCCCTGCGGACTGGCCGCTGGATCGCCGCTCCAGCTGTCAGGGGCCGCCGCTTCCCGGTGTCTCGATCCGGCTGGTCGATCCCGACAGCGGCGTCGCAGCCGGTCCGGGCGCGGCGGGGCAGATTGAGGTGTCGGGCTATCTTATGGCTGGCTACGGCGGACAGAGCGCAAGCCACAACGCGCAAGTATTTACCGCCGATGGCTGGTACCGCACTGGCGACGTCGGCCGACTGACCGAGGCCGGCGACATCGTCTTCCAGGCGCGCGATTCGGAGATGATCAAGCGATCGGGGATCAACGTTTCGCCCGCCGAAGTGGAAGATCTGCTGATGCAGCATCCCGGCGTGGCCGAAGTCGCAGTTGTGGGCGCGCCCGATCCTGACCGAGACGAGATCATCGTTGCCTTCGTGGTGCGCGGGGGCACCCCGCCGATTACCGCAGGCGAGCTGGTCGCGCACTGCCGCGCACTGGCATCGCGCTACAAGGTTCCCGACCGGATCGAGTTCCGCGATTGTCTGCCGATGACCCCGACCGGCAAGGTTCAACGGCAAGTGCTCAAGGCGGATGCGCAGGCTTTCGCACGTCAGGAGATGCACGATGGCGCGTGAAGCCTGGGGCCTGTGGGGAGAGCACGACGAGATCGGCGCGCTCAACCTGGTCGGTGCCGCCGAAGTCCTCGCGGCGACCTCGCTGGTTCGCAAGGGCCGCGTTGTTTCGCTTGCCCAACCATTGTCGAAAAAGACCCCGGTGCCGAGCCATCGTACCGGATTGCTGCATTTCATGGACCGCGATGGCGGCGACTACGCGGTCGGGGCGCGGCATGCGAACGGCTTTCAATTTGCCGAGGACAGCGTCATGATGCCGCTGCACGTTGGCACCCACATCGATGCGCTGTGTCATGCGTGGTGCGACGATCAGCTTTATAATGGCCATGCCGGAAGTGAAATCAACAGCACGCATGGCGCGAAGAAGTGCGGGATCGACAAGCTGCCGCCAATCGTCACACGCGGCGTGCTGCTCGATGTCGCAGCCGCACACGGCGCGCCGCTTGCCGACGGCTATTCGATCGGCAAGGCTGAGCTGGTTCAAGCCGCCGATCTCGCGGGGATCACGCTGCGTAACGGCGATGCGGTGCTGATCCGCACGGGCTGGCTCGAAGCGCAGGCCGGCAAGCGCCCCCGCGATGTCGATTTCAATACCGAACCGGGCATCGACGTCGAGGCGGGTTTGTGGCTCGCGACATCGGGCGTGACATCGGTCGGGGCGGATAATTTCGCCATCGAAGTGATGCCGTCTCCTGCGGGCACGACGTTTCCCGTTCACCAGCGGCTCATCCGCGACTACGGTATTTCGCTGATCGAAGGGCTGGCTTTGCGCGCATTTTCGGAATGCGGCGTCAGCGAATTTCTGTTCGTCGCCGCGCCGCTGCCGATTGGCGGTGGAACCGGCAGCCCGCTAACGCCGCTCGCAATCTTCTGACTCAAAGGAGAGAGCGCCATGACCAGTGAGGCGCTGACCCCAGTCCCTGCGCACGTCCCGCCGTCGCGCGTGGTCGATTTCGACGTCTACCACCCGGCCGGGATCGAGGACGGATACCATCAGGCCTGGATGCGGCTTCATGCCGAGGGAGTCCCCGATCTGGTCTGGACGCCGCGCAATGGCGGTCACTGGATTGCGACGCGCGG
>JANMCD010000014.1:0-3136 GCA_031360905.1 Novosphingobium sp. | reverse complement strand
TTCGTGCTCGAGGAGGGCGGTGTGATCGAGGGCGACCCCGACAAGCCCCGCTGGATTGTCGATCCGCTCGATGGCACCTCGAACTTCCTCCACGGCATCCCCCATTTTGCCATTTCCATCGCCGCGCAGGAACCTCGCCTCGATGGCAAGGGCTGGGGCGACGTTATTGCCGGGATCGTCTACCAGCCGATCACCGACGAGAGCTTCTGGGCGGAAAAGAATCGCGGTGCTTGGCTGCAGGACCGGCGGCTCAGAGTATCCGGGCGGCGGCGGCTCGACGAGAGCCTGATCGCCACCGGCATTCCCTTCGCCGGCGCCGGCGATGCGGCCGAATGGAGCGCGATCTACAACGCGCTTGCCCCGCAGGTCGCGGGTATCCGCCGGTTCGGCTCGGCGGCGCTTGATCTCGCCTGGGTGGCGGCGGGACGCTATGAGGCCTTCTGGGAGCGCGGCCTCCAGTCTTGGGATACCGCCGCCGGCTGTCTGCTGGTGCGCGAGGCGGGCGGCTTCGTCACCGACTATCGCGGCCGCTCACAGCCGGTCTGCGATGCCGAAGTGCTGGCCGGAAACGACGCGCTGCATTCGCGGATGCACAAGATCATGGCGGGAATCGTCAAGGGTTAACCGGCGCTCATCATGGGACTTAATGCGGAATTAGCCCTTACCGCTCCATCCTTTCCCCGGCGAGACGCGAACGGGGGCGGCATGACTTCGACACTGCTAAAAGGCGGACTTGTCCTGGCGCTGCTGGGGACACCTGCCGCAGCGCTTGCCGGTGATGAGGTCGACAGCGGTGGGGCAAACGCTGCGAGTGGGGCCGTGCGCGCCTCCGGCCCGGTCCGCCACGGACTTGCCGCGCGCGGCCGGAACATCGCCCCTGGGCGAAGCGCTTCAGGCCATGGCAATTTTGCGCCGCCATCGCGCGGGACTCTGGCAGCAACAGGCGAAAGGCTTGCGACAGGGCAAGCGACGACTTTCTCTGGTCCGGCTTTGACGTACCAGACCTCACGGCGCGGGCCGGTGCTGGAGATCGCGGCGCTGGGCGCGGGAATGGACAAGGCGCCGTTCCTCGCCCACCTCGGCCTAGGCTGGAAGTTCTGACGCACGCAGTTGCCATGCAGCTTGAACCTGCCGCGCCAGATGGTTAAGCGGCGTGGGCAGGCAGGGGCCCCTATGGCGGAATTGTAGACGCGATCGAACTCAAAATCCGGTTGCGAGAGGAGTGCGGGTTCGAACCCGCCGCCCGCACCACCCTTACTTGCCGCGGCAGCAGAGGCGGAGCCGCTGCGTGCGCGACTGTCGGTCACGGTGAAACTGACTCACTTCAATCACATAGGCATTGTCCACTTGCGTGATGCGCTGGCTTGACTTACAGCTCACGCGCATATTCAGGTGATCGAAACGAGGTCGTCAAAGCTATCCGGATCGGGCCGGAACAGCAGGGAGCGGAGGATTGATGTCGAAGGCTGTCGGAGCATCGCGGAAGGGTGAACTTCCGGCCGAGCGCATCGAGCCCGGCGCGCCCGGCGCGGAAGAACTGGTCGCACGGTTCGAGCGCGATGTGTTCGACGACTTCGACTTTAACGATCCGGCCTTTAATACGCACATCAACGATGTGCTCGATACGCAGCTCGCCCATTGCCCGGCAGTGCGCAGTCAGGTCGGCGAAGGCTATTGGTGGTTCACGCGCCACGAGGATATCAAGCGGATCGGGCTCGACTGGCAGACATTCTCCAGCGCCAAGGGCTATCAGCCCAACCGAATGGACGGGATGCCGTGGATTTATCCCGTCGAAATGGACCCGCCGCAGCAGACGGCGTGGCGTAAGGTGCTCAACCCGTTCCTGCTGCCGGCGGCGGTGAAGGCCTTTGAACCGGCGATCCGCGCCGACGTGATCGCGCTGATCGACCGCTTCATCGAACGCGGCCATTGCGAGTTCATCGGCGAGTTTGGCGTGCTGCTGCCCGGCTGGGCGTTTTTCAAGAACTCGCTGGGGGTCCCGGTCGAGATGCTCGAAGAGCTCCTCCACACCATCGAACGGTCGCTGTTCGGCCCGCTCGACGAGCGCGTCGATCAGCTCAAGCGGTCGTTCGAGATGCTCGAGGCATATCTCCACCAGCGGATCAATGAGCCGGCGCGGGGCGACATGATCGACACCATCCTTGCCGGCGTGACCTATCCCGACGGCACCCCGGCGTCGTGGGAGCACAAGGTCGGCATCACCGCCGACATGGCGGTCGCCGGTATCGGCACGACGACCTTCGTGATGGGATCGGCGCTGCATCATCTGGCGACGCACGATGACGACCGCCAGCTGCTGATCGACAACCCAAAGCTGATCGACAACGCGGTGGAAGAGTTCGTGCGCTTCTTCCCGCCGGTGATCGGTCTTGGCCGCTACTGCACGCGCGATGTCGAGGTCGCGGGCGCAACCATGAAGCAGGGCGATTTCGCCCTGCTCGCCTACGCCGCCGCGTCGCGCGATCCGCGCGTGGTCGAAAAGCCGCAGAGCATCGATCTCCGGCGGAAGCGCCTCGTCCATTCCTCGTTCGGGGTCGGCCCGCATTATTGCATCGGGGCCAACCTCGCGCGCGCCGAGCTGCGCCTGCTGATCGAGGAGTGGCTGCGGCGCATTCCTGAGTTCAAGGTCACGCCAGGCACCGAGCCGAGCTTTGAGACCAGCCAGCTGCGGCAGATGACAAGCCTGCATCTGTCGTGGTGAACGACGCGGCAGAGATTGCGCCGGAAGCGTTGCAGGCTTTCGTCGGTCGTGACAGCGGCCCGGTCCGCGGTCGCGATGCGGTCAACGCTGCGATGATCCGCCATTGGTGCGTGGCGCTCGGTGACGACAACCCGGTCTATGCCGATGCGGTGGTGGCGCAGCAGACCATCCACGGCGACGTGATCGCCCCCCCGGCAATGCTGCAGGCATGGACGATGCCAGAGCCCTTCGCCGCGCACGGTAGCGATGCCGTCGGCGAGTTGTACGCGCTGCTCGACAGCCAGGGCTTCGGCGGCATCGCCGCCACAGACAGCGAGCAGGATTACCATGCGCCGGTTCGGATCGGCGACGTGCTCACCGCGACTAAACGGATCACTGCGGTCTCGGGCGAAAAGCAGACGGCGCTGGGGCGGG
>JANMCD010000303.1:0-3275 GCA_031360905.1 Novosphingobium sp. | reverse complement strand
GTGCGCCAATCGGCCAAGATCATGAAACAATGCCTCGCCGAAATGCCGAACGGCCCGATCGCCTCGGATGACCGCAAGGTGGTGCCGCCGGGGCGCGCCGAAATGAAAAGCTCGATGGAAGCGCTGATCCACCACTTCAAGCTCTACACCGAAGGCTTCCACGTGCCGGCGGGCGAAGTCTATGTCGCCACCGAAAGCCCCAAGGGCGAATTCGGCGTCTATCTGGTCAGCGATGGGTCCAACAAGCCCTATCGCTGCAAGATCAGGCCGACCGCGTTTTCGCATTTGCAGGCGATCGATTTTATGAGCCGGGGGCACATGCTGCCGGATGCGACCGCTATTCTGGGCGCGCTGGATATCGTGTTCGGGGAGTGCGACCGATGAGGTCGTACTTGGACTGGATAGATGCAAAAATCGACCCGTCGCGCGGGATCGGCTTTTGGAGATTTTATTGGACCTACAAGTTGCTTTATTTGCTGCATTTGATTCCGTTCATTTTGATCGCCTTTCTTATGGAGGCTGTTGGATTGGGAGTGCCCGGCAGCTTTTCCTATTATGCCTGGGCGGTGATCTTTATGGTTTATGCCCTCGCAGTTCCCATTTTTCTCTGGATCAGGAGAGGCATGCTGAGCAGCAAGGCGTCGAAGCTTCGGGCGAATCCAAATGCCTGACCAACTCGCCATCGCCGAGCAGATGATCGCGCATTACAACGCGCAGGATGCCGACGCCTATGTCGCGCTGATGAGCGAGGACGCCTGCGAGGCCTCCTACCGCGGCGCAGTGCTGCGGGAGGGCAAGGAAGGCGTGCGCTTGGGGCTCAAGGCGATGTTCGCCGAGTTCCCGGACAACCACGCGGAAATCCTCACCAGCTTTCGCCTCGGCGAATTCGTCGTGCTGCACGAACGCGTCAGCCGTTCGCCCGCGTCCGAACCGTTCGAGGTGATGTCGATCTACAGTTTCGAGACTGGCAAATGCAGCCGCGTGGAGTTTGTCCGGTGATGGCTCACACCATCCCCCACAATTCCGTCACCCTGAACTTGTTTCAGGGCCCATCGGGCCGCAAGCGCGGAGCCAGCTGGATAGGATCCCAACTCACAGGCATGCTTGCCAACGCACGCTCTGGTGGGGGGGAGAAATGGGCCCTGAAACAAGTTCAGGGTGACGATTTATTATTGAAACAAACCGGGGGGCAAATTCACCCAAAGCGAGCAAGGCGAAAACGCCTTTTCGGGGAGCTAATCTTATGAAAATGACCACATTCGACATGATGCGCGTCTGGGCCGCGCTGACTGGCATCCTGCTGGCGGCGCTTTATTTCATGCGGGTCTATGAGGGCATGCCTGCCAGCGACATGCTGCCAATGCTGATCGCCGCGATCGGAGGGTTCGAGCTGTTCCTGCTGAGTCAGGAGTTCTGGCTGCGCAAAAGCCGCAGGGGCTCGCATGGCTGAGCGCGCGCTGGCTCCCGATACGCCCGAACTGCGCGCCCGCTGGGGCAGCTTCACCTGGACGGCCGAGAACGCCGCCCAAGTGTCGCAGGTCATCGCGCGCTATCCGGCTGGCCGCCAGCGCTCGGCGGTGATGCCGCTGCTCGACCTCGCCCAGCGGCAGGTCGGGGCGGAGACCCGCACGCAAGGCTGGCTGCCGATCCCGGTGATCGAATATGTCGCGGCGCAGCTCGACATGCCAGTAATCCGGGTGCTTGAGGTCGTCAGCTTTTACATGATGTACAACATGGCCCCGGTCGGCCGTTTCCACGTCCAGGTCTGCGGCACCACGCCCTGCATGCTGCGCGGCTCGGACGCCATCATGGCTGCCTGCAAGGCGCGCGGCATGGCCAAGGGGCACACCACCGAGGACGGCTTATGGACCCTCACCGAAGTCGAATGCATGGGCAATTGCGCTTCGGCGCCGATGGTCCAGATCAACGACGACAATTACGAGGATCTGACAGCGGACGACATGGCGCGGATTCTGGACGAGCTGGCAGCGGGCCGTCAGCCAAAGACCGGCACCCAGATCGAGGGCCGGCACACGGTCGAGCCCTTGGGCGGGCCGACGACGCTGCGCGAGATGGTCACTGAGAACCACGATTACCGGGGGGAGTGGGCATGAGCATCGTGACGCTCATCGTTGCCCTGATCGCGATTGTCATCGCGTGGAAAGTCCTGACCGGAGTGATCAAGCTCGGGGTGATCGCGGCGATCATAGTGGCCGGTCTCTACTTCCTCTCGCAGGGGGCGATGTAATGTCACTGGCTGACAAGGACCGCATCTTCACCAACCTCTACGGCTATCAACCGTGGAACCTCAAAGCCGCCCAGAAACGCGGCGATTGGGACGACACCAAGGCGCTGCTCGGGCGCGGCCGCGAAGCGATCGTCGACGAGATCAAGGCCTCCAATCTGCGCGGGCGTGGCGGCGCGGGCTTCCCAACCGGCATGAAGTGGTCGTTCATGCCCAAGGAACCCAGGGCTGACCGGCCCAGCTTCCTGGTCGTCAATGCCGATGAGTCCGAGCCCGGCTCCTGCAAGGACCGCGAAATCATCCGCCACGATCCGCACAAGCTGATCGAAGGCGCACTGGTCGCCGGCTTCGCGATGGGGGCGCGGGCAGCCTATATCTACATTCGCGGCGAATATATCCGCGAGGCCGAGGTGCTGTTCGCCGCGGTGCAGGAAGCCTATGACGCCGGATTGCTCGGCCGGAACGCCTGCCAGTCCGGCTATGATTTCGATGTTTTCGTCCACCGCGGCGCGGGCGCCTACATCTGCGGCGAAGAGACCGCAATGCTGGAATCGCTGGAAGGCAAAAAGGGCCAGCCCCGGCTGAAACCCCCGTTCCCGGCGGGCGTGGGGCTTTATGGCTGCCCGACCACGGTGAACAATGTCGAGAGCATCGCGGTGGCGCCCACCATCCTGCGGCGCGGGGCCTCGTGGTTCAGCTCGTTCGGGCGCGAGGGCAACAAGGGCACCAAGCTGTTCCAGATCAGCGGCCATGTCGACAAACCCTGCGTCGTCGAAGAGGAAATGAGCATTCCTTTTCGCGAGCTGATCGAAAAACATTGCGGCGGCATTCGCGGCGGCTGGGATAACCTCCTCGCGGTGATCCCCGGCGGTTCCTCGGTGCCGCTGGTTCCGGCGGCGGAAATCATCGATGCGCCGATGGATTTCGACGGACTGAAGGCGCTCGGCTCGGGCCTCGGCACCGAGGAACCGCCGGGGATCACCGCGAGGAGGTTATCCCAGCCGCCGCGAATGCCGCCGCAATGTTTCTC
>JANMCD010000265.1:0-2842 GCA_031360905.1 Novosphingobium sp. | reverse complement strand
GCTGCACATTTTGCCTCGCCGCCGCAGGTCACGATGACCCTCAGGCCGAACAAGCGGCCAAGGCTGATCGCCATGGTGCCGATGCCGCTGGTGCCGCCGTGGACGAGGATCGTCTCGCCCTCGCTCGCCCAGCCGCGCTCGAAGACATTGTGCCAGACGGTAAACAGCGTTTCGGGCAGCGCCGCCGCCGCCGCCAGGGAAAGCCCGGACGGGACTGGCAGGCAGTGACGCGCATCGGCCAGGCAATATTCGCCGTAGCCGCCGCCGGTAACCAGCGCGCAGACCTGCTGGCCGTTGAGTAGCCCTGCGTTCCCTTTTCCCGCCGCCACAACGGTGCCGGCAATTTCGAGGCCCGGGATCGGCGAGGCGCCAGCGGGCGGTGGATAACTTCCCCTACGCTGCGCGACATCGGGCCGGTTGACCCCGGCGAAGGCGACTTTAACCAGTACCTCGCCAGCCCCAGGGCGCGGCACGGGCAGGCGCTGAGCGCGCAGAACTTCCGGGCCGCCGGGCGCATCGAAGCCGATTGCCGTCATTGTTTCCGGAAGGTTCGCCGTCATTTCAGCCCCTTGGTCCGGACCCTGTTGCAATTGGGCCACTGCTGGCGATCTAGCTTCCTGCCCCGTTGACAGCAAGCACCCAGCGTCCGATGCTCCGGTGTTATGGATGACGACGACCGCCCGAGACCCCGCGGCGATGCCGCCAGCTTGCTGGGCGGCGAACGTCTCGACAGCTATTCGCGGGACGAACTCGACGCGCGTATCGCCCAGCTCGAAGCCGAGATTGTCCGGGTGCGCACCCACCGCGACAAGGCTCAGGCCCACATGCAAGCGGCCGACGCCCTGTTCAGACCGAAGCTATGACTTTTTCTGCCCCTCGCATTGAACCGGGGGGTGCCCATATAGGTTATGTTAACCAAACCTGCTCATTCTACCGGTTTTCCGGGGCTTCACATTAAATAGCGAAAGTGTCCTAAATGCCTAGCTTCGCCCAAACCCTTGAAAAGACGCTGCACGCCGCGCTCGCGCATGCTTCCGACCGGAGCCATGAATATGCGACGCTGGAGCATCTGCTCCTGGCGCTTATCGAGGATCCCGACGCATCGGCGGTGATGCAGGCTTGCGGCGTCGAACTTGGCGATCTTGGCGATGTCGTCCGCCAATATCTCGACCAGGAATATCAGTCACTCAAGACTAAGGACAAGGGCGACCCCGCACCCACCGCGGGTTTTCAGCGGGTGATCCAGCGCGCCATCCTCCATGTCCAGTCCTCGGGCAAAGACACCGTCACCGGCGCCAATGTGCTGGTCGCGCTGTTTTCCGAGCGTGACAGCTATGCGGTCTATTTCCTCCAGCAGCAGGACATGAGCCGGCTCGATGCGGTCAGCTTCATCAGCCACGGCATTGGCAAGGGCGGCCGGCGGCTGGAGGATCGCTCCCCCAAGGGCGCGGAAAATGAAACCCCGCATCAGGAAGAGAAAAGCGACGCCAAGAGCACGAAAAAGGATTCGGCGCTGGACCAGTTCTGCGTCAACCTCAACGAAAAGGCGCTGGCCGGCAAGGTCGATCCGCTGATCGGCCGCGGGCCCGAAGTCGACCGGACGATCCAGATCCTGTGCCGCCGCTCGAAGAACAATCCGCTTTATGTCGGCGATCCCGGCGTCGGCAAGACCGCCATCGCGGAAGGGCTCGCCCGCAAGATCGTTGAAGGCGAAGTGCCCGAGGTGCTGGCCCCGGCAGTGATCTACTCGCTCGACATGGGCTCGCTGCTCGCCGGAACGCGCTATCGCGGCGATTTCGAGGAACGGTTGAAGCAGGTAGTCAACGAGTTGGAAAAATTGCCTGATGCGATCCTGTTCATCGACGAGATCCATACAGTGATCGGTGCGGGCGCGACCAGCGGCGGGGCGATGGATGCCTCCAACCTGCTCAAGCCGGCGCTGTCGGGCGGCACCATCCGCTGCATCGGCTCGACCACCTACAAGGAATTCCGCAACCACTTCGAAAAGGACCGCGCGCTGCTGCGCCGGTTCCAGAAGATCGACGTCAACGAGCCGACCATCGAGGATACGATCAAGATTCTGAAAGGTCTGCGCACGGCGTTTGAGGAACACCACAAGGTCAAATACACCCCCGATGCGATCAAGACCGCGGTGGAACTCTCGGCCCGCTATATCAACGACCGCAAGCTGCCCGACAAGGCGATTGACGTGATCGACGAGGTCGGCGCGATGCAGATGCTGGTGCCGCCGTCCAAGCGCAAGAAGACGATCACGCCCAAGGAAATCGAGGCGGTGATCGCCACCATGGCGCGTATCCCGCCCAAATCGGTGAGTTCCGATGACCGCACCGCGCTCGAACACCTCAGCCGCGATCTGAAGCGGGTGGTGTTCGGCCAGGACAAGGCGATCGAAGTCCTGTCCTCGGCGATGAAGCTGTCGCGTGCGGGCCTGCGCGATCCCGACAAACCGATCGGCAGCTTCCTGTTCTCCGGCCCCACCGGCGTCGGCAAGACCGAAGTCGCCCGCCAGCTCGCCTCGATCAGGGGCATTCCGCTGCAACGCTTCGACATGTCGGAATATATGGAGCGCCACTCGGTATCCCGCCTGATCGGCGCACCTCCGGGCTATGTCGGCTTCGACCAGGGCGGGCTGCTCACAGACGCCATCGACCAGCAGCCGCACTTCGTGCTGTTGCTCGTGGAGATCGAGAAGGCGCACCCCGATCTGTTCAACATCCTGCTGCAGGTGATGGACCACGGCCGGCTGACGGACCATCACGGCAAAACCATCGATTTCCGCAACGTGGTGCTGGTGATGACGACCAATGCGGGCGCGTCGGAC
>JANMCD010000248.1:0-7419 GCA_031360905.1 Novosphingobium sp. | reverse complement strand
CTGCGCCAGCATTTCCTTGTTATCCATCGGCTCGAACGGGTCCTGCTGTTGCAGCTGGGTGGTCATCAGCTTGATGAAATCGCCCTGGCCGAGCGCGGCGAAGCCGGTCTTGGCGGCGGGCGCGACGAGTGCGGCGGAATTACCGGTAATACTGCTGAGCATCATTTCATCCTCATGGTTTCAAGCATCAGCTGCTTGGCGGTGGCGAGCGCCTCGACCATGTTCTGATACTGGCGCGAGGCTTCGAGCATCTCGACCGTTTCGGCGCTTTCATCGACCGGGCTGGTCCAGATGTTGCCCTGGGCATCGGCCAGCGGGTGATCGGGGTTGTGCTGTTTGACCGGGGCCGCGGGCTCGCGCACCACGGCGGCAACGCGCACGCTGGCGAGGCCGGAGGCGCGGTCGAATTCCTGCGCGAACACCGCCCGGATCGGCTGGTAGGCGCCGGCCTCGGTGCCCGCTACGGTCCCGGCATTGGCGAGGTTCGACGCGGCGGCGTTCATTCGCACCAGCTGCGCCGACATGGCGTGTTGGGCGAGGCCGAACAGAGTGAGCTGGGGCGCGGCCATGCTCATTCGCCCCGGAGCGCGCGGGTGATGGTATCGACCCGGCCGCGAATGAACGACAGTGTCGCCGAATAGCCGACCGCGTTTTCGCTGAAGGCGAGCTGTTCGGTCGCCATCTCGACCGTGTTGCCGTCGAGCGAGGACATCACCGGGACGCGGTATTGCGCCGCCGCTGCGCCCGCCTTGCCAGCGTCCATGCCGGTGGTTCCGGCCTTCAGCGCTGCGGCGAAATCGATGTCGCGCGCCTTGTAGCCGGGGGTGCCGGCATTGGCGATGTTGGACGCGATCAGCCCCATCCGCTGCGACCGCAGCTCCAGGGCGGTACCGTGAATTCCGAACAGGCTGCCCGGCATGGGTTGTCTCCTTCAGTCTTGCCAGATGAGTTCAGCAAGCCCCGTGCCAAACGGGATAACGGCGGGAATGTGCGGCTTGTGGCCGGGGAAGGCGGCAAGTGCTTGCCGGGATGCGGCAAATTGTGGCCCGTCGGAGCTGAAATCTCCTGCCGGTTGCCGTTCTGGCAAGGATCAGGAGGAGATTTCCGCGATGAACGCTGCTGTTCTGTTCGATCCCGCTTCCGCCGCCATCGTCATCGGCGGTACCGCGCTCGCCACGCTGCTGCGCTGCGGGCTGGGCGATTGCCGGCTGGCGGTGGCCGCGCTCGCCCAGACCGGCAGCAAGCGCTTCGACGCCGAGCGGACCAAGGCCGAACTCGCCGTCCAGGTGCAGGAGATCCAGCAGGACGGCTTGCTGCGCGCTCATCCGCATCATTTCGGCGACCGCGAATTCGTCGCGGTTGCCGATGCGCTGATCGGACGGCGCTCGGTTGCGGCGTTGCTGGCAGCGCATGAAAGCCACAAGGCCCGCCGCATCGCCGCCAGCACCCGCGCCGCCGCGACCTGGGCGCAGGCGGCCGAGCTGGCGCCGGTGTTCGGCCTCGCCGGCACCCTGATTTCGCTGAGCCAGCTGCCTGCGCAGGGGCTCGGCGGGGGCTCCTATACCGGCGCGATCGCCATGGCGGTGCTGACCACGCTTTATGGGCTGCTGCTGGCGAATCTCGTGTTCGCGCCGCTCGCCCGTGTGGTCGACCGGGCAGCGGTCACGGAAGAGAGCGAGCGCCAGGCGATCGTCGACTGGCTGGCTGCGCAAGTCGCCCCGGCGATGCCGCAGCGGCGGTCCAAAGCGCTGGGCGAGGCGGCGTGAAGGCACGGGCGGGCACCGGCTGGCAGACATTGTTCGCCGATCTATCGATCATCCTGTTCATTGTGACGGCGGCAGCGGTCGCGCCAGCTGGCGAGGCGGCAAGCACCATTGCCACACCCTCTGAGCGGTCTGCACCGCTGGCGGTCTACCGGGCCGAGCCTGGCGCGCCGCCGCTCGGGGAGTGGCTCGCCGGGCAGTCAACCGATACGCGCCAGCAGCTCTCCATTGTCGCGCATTATGCGCCGGGCGGGCAGAAGGCGGCGCTGGCTGCGGCGCAGGCGCTGCTGCACCAGGCGGGCGTGGCGAGCGCGCAGGCGCGGCTGGTGGTCGAGCCGGGGGCGGGCGGGATCACGGCCGCGCTGGCCTTCGATGCGCCTGATACGCCGCTGGCACAGGACTTGCAGCAACCGCCGCCGAACCTTGCTTTGCTGGAGTCCGAGCCATGAGCCTTGCCCTGATATTCGCCGCCGCTGCCGCCTTCGCCGACCTTGATGCCATCGACCGGCAGGTCGCAGGTTTCACCGGCGCGCCTGCCCGCGCCCAGGGCGGCGCGAGCCTACCGATCGACCGGCGGCTGAGGCTGCGGGTCTGCGGCTCGCCGCTGGCGCTTTCGTGGCGCGGCGAGCGGCATGATACTGTAGTGGCCGAGTGCCCCGATGCCGGCGGCTGGCGGCTGTTCCTGGCGGTCAATGCCGCCGCTTTCGCTCCATCCGGCCCGCCCGCAATCAGCCGCGGCGACGCCGTGACGATTTCCGTCAGCGGCGATGGTTTCGCCGTCAATCAGCCCGGCGAGGCGCTCGAATCCGGACCCGTGGGAGCGTGGGTCCGAGTGCGTCCGGCGGCTGGCGGCAAGTCGGGCGGCGAGCCGATCCGCGCGCGGGTGATCCGCGCCGGGCTGGTTGGCGTGCCGCTGCCCTGACAAATGCTGCCGCCCGCCCGGCAAGTTTTCGCCGCGCGGTCGCTTAATTGCGGCGCTGCGTTGCCGTTCTTCGATACAGAAGAAACCAAGGAGCGGCGTCATGCCACCGATCAATCTCGGATCTGCGCTTCCCGTCGGTGCAGTCAATGCCAGCACTATCCGCAATTCCACCGCCGGTAATAGGCGCAGCGAGAAAGCTGCAAGCCCGGCGCCATCGCCCAAGCCCGCCCCAATCAGGAGTGACGCGCTCGATCCAGGCGCGGCGCCAGTTGATGCCGATCGCGTTCGGATTGTCCGCCAGGCGGTAGAATCCGGCACCTATCCGCTGCTGCCGGCGCGGGTCGCCGATGCGATTATCGCGGCCGGCATGCTGCTGAGGAGCGGGAAATGAGCGATCTGCGCGAGACTTTGGGGCATATGCTTGCCGTGCTGCAGGCCGAACGGCAGGCGCTTGCCGGGCTCGACCTCGATGCGATCATGGGCGCGGCGGCGGACAAGACCGCGCTGTGCGGGACGCTGGCCAGTTCTGGTGCCACCGAAATCGATGAGGAATGCCGCGGCCTGCTGGATGCAGCCAAGCGGCTGAATGAAGTCAATCGCCAGATCCGCAACCTGATCGCCGCCAATGTTTCCGCCCGGATCGACGCGCTGACAGGCTCGCCCGCGCTCTACCGCGCGCCGGGTTACAGCTACGCGGCTGCGCGGAGCTGATACATCCCCCTCCCGTTTGCGGGAGGTGAGTTTGGCACGGCACTTGCTGTGTAGCCTCCCGGTATCCACCGAACCGGGAACACGACTTGAGCGAAACACTGTCCATTGGCGCCAGGCCGGCTTCCGGCACACAGGTTCGCGCCGCAATCGCTCGCGCGGCGCAGCGCACCGGCGTCGACTTCGACTATTTGCTGGCGCAGGCGCGGATCGAATCCAGCCTCGATCCCAAGGCGCGCGCCGGCACCTCGAGCGCTGCCGGACTCTATCAGTTCACCAATGCCACCTGGTTCGATACGCTCGAACGCCACGGCGCCGCGAACGGGCTCGGCTGGGCGCAGGCGGCGATTGCCGGCGGACAGCTGCGTGATCCGGCGATGCGCGCCGAGATCATGGCGCTGCGCCACGATCCCGATGCCTCGGCGCTGATGGCCGCCGAACTCGCCAGCGACAATAGCGCAATGCTAACCCCACTGCTGGGCCGCGCGCCCGATCCGGCGGAACTCTACGCAGCCCATTTCCTCGGCGCGAGCGGCGCGGCGCAGTTCCTTTCGGCATTGAACACCGACCCCGGCCAGAGCGCGGCTTTATTGCTGCCAAAGGCGGCAGGCGCAAATCGCGGGATTTTTTATGAGCGCAGTGGTGCACCGCGTTCGGTCGGCGAAATGATGGAGTTGCTGCGCGGCAAGGTTCAAACCGCGATGGACGGCACTGACCTCCCCTCCTCTTTAGGGGAGGGGATCGAGGGGTGGGGGCTGTCGGCCTTCCCGAACGTCGCGATGAATGACAGTCCCCACCCCAACCCCTCCCCTAAAGAGGAAGGGCTTTCGGTGCCACAACGCCCATCCATGGCCGAAACCCTGCGCACTACCTTCGGCCTGGCCAGTGCCGACGGCCATGCCAGCACGCCGCCCTTCGTGCGCGCCGCCTATGGCCACCTGCGGAGCCTGGGCCTGTGACCGGATGGTTCGCGCGCATGCCGCAAGTTTCCGGGCTGGCGCTGCCGGCCGGCATTCTCACCCTGATCGCGCTGATGATCGTACCGGTGCCGGCGGTGCTGCTCGACGTCGCCTTTGTCCTCAACATCGCCTTGTCGGTGGCGATCCTGATGGCGGCGATGAACGCGGCCAAGCCGCTCGACTTCTCCTCGTTCCCCTCGGTGCTGCTGTTCGCGACGCTGCTGCGGCTCGCGCTCAACGTCGCCTCGACCCGCGTCGTGCTGGTCCACGGCCATGAGGGCGAAGCGGCCGCCGGCCATGTCATCGAAGCGTTCGGCGCTTTCCTGATCGGCGGCAATTTTGCGGTCGGCCTGTTCGTCTTCATGATCCTGATGATCATCAACATGGTGGTGGTGACCAAGGGCGCCGGCCGTGTTTCGGAAGTCTCGGCGCGCTTCACCCTCGATGCGCTGCCGGGCAAGCAGATGGCGATCGATTCCGATCTCGCCGCCGGGCTGATGACTGCCGAGGAAGCCAAGGCGCGGCGCAAGGAAGTGGCGACCGAGGCGGATTTCTACGGCGCGATGGATGGCTCGTCCAAATTCGTCAAAGGCGACGCGGTCGCCGCGCTGCTGATCCTGGGGGTCAATATCGTCGCCGGCTTCTGCCTCGGCATGATCAGCCACGGGCTTTCGGCGGGTGAGGCAGCGCAGCGCTATGTGACGCTGGCGGTGGGCGATGCGCTGGTCGCGCAGGTGCCATCGCTGCTGCTGTCGATCGCCGCTGCGGCGATCGTCACAAGGGTCGCCGACAGCCGCGACCTTGCCGGCCAGATCGGCGGCCAGTTCGCCGATCCGCGCATCTGGCTGCCGGTCGCGATGATCCTCGGCGCGATTGGCCTGATCCCGGCGATGCCGCAAACCATCTTCCTCCCCGCCAGCGCGCTTGCCTTCACCCTGTGGCACAGACTGCGCCAGCGCGCGGCACTGCCCGATCTGGCGGCGGTGGCGGCGGACGAACCGTTCGATCCTGCGCGCATCGCCCTCGCAGACGTATCCGATCACACGCTGGTCACCATCGAGCTGGGCTACGGCCTGGTCCATCTGGTCGATGACAGGCGCGGCTCGCCGCTGGTGACGCGGATCACGGGAGTGCGCAAGCAGCTAAGCCAGAGCTTCGGTTTCGTCGTGCCGCAGTTCCGTGTCCGCGACGCGCTCGAACTGGCGCCCGGCGACTACCGCATCATGCTTGGCGGGGTGCCGCTCGGCGGGGGCAGTATCCGGCCCGAGCGCATCCTCGCCATCGACGCCGGCGATGCGCGCGAGAACCACGGCCTCAAAGGCGAGGAAACCCGCGATCCCAGCTTCGGCTGCCCGGCGCTGTGGATCGATCCCGCCGCCCGCGTCCACGCCATCGCCGAGGGTTTTCTCACGGTCGACGCCAGCACCGTCATCGCCACCCACCTCAACCAGCTGCTCGGTGACCGCCCGCAGGCGCTGCTCGGCCCCGATGAAGTGCGCGGCCTGCTCGACGGGGTGAAGGAGCATGCGGCGGGGCTGGTCGAGACGATCTATCCCCAGCCGCTCAGCCTCGCCGCGCTCACCCGGCTGCTGCGCGCGCTGCTGGAAGACGGCATCCCGATCGGCCATCCGCTGCCGATCCTGTTCAGCCTCAGCCAGGCGGTGCAGCAGACGCTGGAACACGACCGGCTGATCGAAATGCTGCGAACCGATCTCGGCGCGATGATTGTCGGGCGCATCTGTGCGCCGCACGAGCGCCTGCCGGTGGTCACGCTCGACGCCGCGCTGGAAGGCATGATCGTTCAGGGGCTGTACGATCCCGGGACCGGCCAGCCGGTGATCGAGCCCGACCTTGCTCGCACGATCGGCGAGCGCATCGCCGCCCTGATCGCCGCGCGGGGGCCGGGTGGGCAGATGCTGGCGCTGATCGTTCAGCCGCGCGCGCGCCGCAGCCTCGCCGCGTTGCTGCGGATGCGCGCGCCGTCCTGCCTGGTCCTGTCGATTTCCGAACTGCCGCCCGCTCAGCCCATCGACGTCATCGATGTGATCGGCGGGGAGGCTCCGCCGCCCATTGGCCTGCCGCATCCCGAATTCCACGATCTTGAAAGAACGGCCGCATGAAACACGACCATAAAGCCTTCGCCGCTGCGGCCGCCTACAAGGGCGATATCGCCGACCGCATCCGACGCTTCCTGCCGATGGTGCGCCGGCTCGCCTGGCATGTGCACGGCTCCGGCCGGCCGGGCATCGAGCTGGAGGATCTGGTCCAGTCCGGCCTGGTCGCGCTTACCGAATGCGCCCAGAAGCACGCCGGGCCAACCGAGGACGGCTTTGCCGCCTATGCCAAGATGCGCGTGCGCGGGGCGATGGTCGATCTGATTCGCCGCACCGTGCCGCTATCGCGCGGGGGGACCGAACGGCGACGCAGTCTGCGCGACAAGGCAACCGAATTGCGCGGGCTGCTCGGCCGTGATCCGACGGAGGGCGAACTGGGGCGGGCGCTGGGCATCGACGCCGGCGAGCTGGCTGCGCTGCGCTCGTCAAGCGAGGCGCTCCGCTTCGAATCGCTCGATGCCGCTTATTCCGACAGCGATCTGGCTTTCGCCGACGAGCGGCCTGACAGCCTGACATTGTTGGCGGACGAGGAAACCCGCCAAAGCGTGATCGCCGCCATCGCGGGTTTGCCGGATCGGCTGCAACTGGTCGTCCAGCTATATTTCGCCGAGGAAATGAACCTGTCCGAAATCGCCGAGGTTCTGTCGGTCAGTATCCCGCGCGTGCACCAGCTCAAGGCGCAGGCGCTGGGGGCCTTGCGCAAGGCGCTGGGTGAGGTCGCCGAGATTTTGTGAAGCGCGTGTCGAGAAGACAGAATTCCTACCCGCCAGCCAGTTCCGTCAATATTCCCGGCGTCAGCACCTGCGGCAATTGCTCGCCGGCGCCGCCGCCTGCCGGATACCACACATATAGTGGCACGCCTGCAGCGCCCTGCGCGCTAAGGTAGCGGGTTATCGCCGGATCGCGCCGGGTCCAGTCGCCGCGCAGCACGACGACGCCGGCGCGGGCGAAAG
>JANMCD010000220.1:0-5860 GCA_031360905.1 Novosphingobium sp. | reverse complement strand
CGCGCCTCCTGTCCCTGCCGTTCCGCGCGATTGCCGCAGACGGAGCGGCTTGTCGAGCGCTCAGGCGTGCAGGTCGTAGTGCTTGAGCAGATCGTACAGCGTCGGCCGACTGATCCCGAGCAGCTTGGCGCTGGAGGAAATATTGCCCTCGCTGCGCGCCAGCGCATGGCGGATCACGCGGCGATCGGCTGCCTCTCGCGCGGTTTTGAGATTGAGTGCCTGGGCCAGTTCGTCACCCGGCTCGACAAGATCGAGATCGGCAGCGGAAATCAGCTTGCTGTCGGCCATGATCACCGCGCGTTTGACCCGGTTCTCCAGCTCACGGACATTGCCCGGCCAGCGCCAGGCATCGATTGCCGCCAGGGCATCGGCGGCAAAGCCCTTGACCGAAGGATTCATTTCCTTGGCAAAGCGGCCAAGGAACGCCTTGGCGAGCAGCGCCGAATCGCCGGGCCGCTCAGCCAGGCTGGGGATTTTGACGACAATCTCGGCCAAACGGTAGAACAGATCCTCACGGAACGTTCCATTGGCGATCATCGCCTCGAGATCCTGATGGGTGGCGCAAACAATGCGGGTATCGACCGCGATCGAGCTGCGCGAACCGATCCGCTCGATCACGCGTTCCTGCAGGAAGCGCAGCAGCTTCACCTGCAATTGCAGCGGAATATCGCCGACTTCGTCGAGAAACAGGGTGCCGCCATTGGCCTGCTCGATCTTGCCCTCGGTGGTCTTGACCGCGCCGGTGAAGGCGCCCTTCTCATGGCCAAACAGTTCGCTTTCCAGCAGGTTTTCGGGGATCGCGGCGCAGTTGATCGCCACAAACGCGCCGGCCACCCGGTCGCTCGCCTCATGCAGCCCGCGCGCCAGCAGTTCCTTGCCGGTCCCGCTCGCGCCGAGCAGCATCACCGAGACGTTGGTGTTGGCCACCCGCTCGATCGTGCGCGCCACTTTGATCATCTCGGGCGCGGCGGTGATCAGCCGGCCAAGCACGCGGTCGCCGGTTGTCCGGGCCGACAGCTGGCGGTTTTCCGCCTCGATCCGGTGCAGCTCCCAGGCACGGCGGACAATCAGCCCGATCGCGTCGATGTCGATCGGCTTCTGGTAGAAATCATAGGCGCCCCGGGCGATCGCCCGCAGCGCGCTTTCGCGGGCGCCGTGGCCGGAGGCGACGACGACCTTGGTGTCGGGCTTGAGCGCGAGGATTTCGTCAAGCAGCGCAAATCCCTCGGTGGTGCCGTCCGGATCGGGCGGCAGGCCGAGATCGAGCGTCACCACCGCCGGCTCTTCGGCCCTGATCGCAGCGATCGCCCCGGCACGGTCGCCGGCAATAATGACGTCGAAATCCTGATAAGCCCATTTGAGCTGGGCCTGAAGCCCGGCATCGTCCTCGACAACGAGAAGCTTGGGTCGGATTGCGGTCATCATGCCACCTGCTGTTCGGATTGAGGGCCGGATTGGAAATCGGTGCGGACAAATGTTCTACGCATGCCATCGGCTTGGGCTAGCGCCAGGCGGATGAGGAAACGCGAGCCAAGCCCCTCGCGGGATTCCACCTCGAGCCGGCCCTGCATCGCCCGCACCAACTCGCGCGCCTCAAAAGCGCCAATACCGAAACCGCCCTGCTTGGATGAAACGAACGGCTTGAACAGGCGGGTGCGGATAAATTCAGGCGACATGCCGGAGCCCGAATCAACCACCTCGATGCGGGCGTGGATTCCATCGCTGGTCAGGCCCAGCAGCACGGCGGTATTTTCCGCACTGGCATCGATCGCATTCTGCACGAGATGCACCAGCACCTGCTCAAGCCATTCGCGATTGCCCAGGACGGTGCATTCCTGGCATTCGGCCAACAGCACAGGATGCTGCCCTTGGAACTGCGCCACCACCTGCTGGACGACTTCGACGACCTCGACCTCGCCGAGACGGTCGCTACCGCCGCTGACATAGCGCGACAGCCGGGCCAGCAGATTGTTGAGCTTGTCGGCCGAATTGCGCAAGGTAACCAGCATGTCGGCGCGAAAGTCCGGATTGTCGGCATGCAATTCGGCATTCCGCGCGAGCAGACCGAGCTGGCTGGCGAGGTTCTTGATGTCATGCATGACGAAGGCTATGCGGCGGTGGAAATCATCGAAGCGGCTCGCTTCGGCCAGCGCCGCCTGCGTGGAATGCTCGGTCAGATAGCTGGCGAGCTGCTGACCGGCGACCCGTAGCAAGTCGTAATCCTCCCAGTCGAATTTGCGGGCCGGCGACGGCCTTGCCAGGACCACGACGCCGGCGAGGCGCTCGAAGTGAATCAGCGGAACCACCGCCCATGCACGGGACTCCTCGACAAGCCATTGGGGGACAATGGCGTACTCGTCGCCCTCGAGCTTGCCAGCACGAACATCGTCGAGATCGACAACCCGCCCGGTGGTCTCGAAATAGGCCACCGCAGCAGCCGACATGGCAATGGCGGGAACGTCCGCTGCGGGCCATTTCCAGCGCGCGGCGAGGGTCAGTTCACCATCCTCTCCGGCCGCGAGCAATAGTCCTGCCGGGCTGTCAGCGATGTCCGCCACGGCCTGCACCGCGCGCTCCTCGATGGGAGACAATGGATTTTCGCCTTTACCGATCGTGCGGGTAAAGCGCAGCCATTCGGCGCGGTAATCGTAGCGGTGCTGGAAGAGGTGTTTGACCATCGTCACACGCAGCCAGCCCCGCAGGCGGCGCGAGGGCAGAATGATGCTCGCCAGCACGATCGCGGCAGTCAGAAAGGCGTATTGCGCCAGCACCGCGAAATTGCCGCCCGCATAGGAGAGCCATTGCGCTCCGGTGACCATGGCGACAAAGTAGCCGGCAATCACCAGCAGCGAAACAGACTGGAACGCGACCTTGCGAGAAGGCCGAAACCGCAGCTGCTCGCGGTCATGCGCAGCGCCGATAGCCATCAGCACGGCAAGCGCGACAATAGCCACGCCGCGTAGCGCGGCAAGGGGCGCGGGCCATTCCCCGCTGAGATAGGCGACGGTATAAAGGTTGAGGTCGAAGCCCCACAGCAAAGCCAGCGCCAACGCCGGCCACCGCAAAGCAAGGCGGGCCTGCGGCGAAGCGCCGACATAGAGATTGTGCAGCAGCACCAGACCACCGATCGATACCAGCAAGCGAAAGACCGTCGCGGCGGGCAAAAGAACGGCATCGGCGTGAGGGGAAAAGGCCAAATGGGGCGTCCCCACTTCAAGGGCGAGATGCAGCAATTCAACCAATCCCAACGCCAACATCACCGGACGGATCGGGACCAGGCTGTCGTGACGTCCGTCTCCGGCAAACAGCCGATAGATTACCAGCAGCCAGGCGAGCCGCGCTACCGCTTCGAACAAGCCCGGTCGCATGCCAGCGAACGCTTGGGCTGCGATAGCCAAACTCCAGAAGGCGGTCAGAAAAAGGCTAACGACAATCGCGGATCCTGCCGAACCAAACTGTGCACGGCGCCCGCCGATCCACAGCGCCGCCATGGTCGCCGCGATTGCGCCGGCGATTTCGGCAAGGATGCCGGCCGCAGTCCAGAACCCGAATTCGGCGCCAGCCATCAACGTGCGCCCTCGTGCCAGAGCACAACCCGGAAAGTCTGCAGGATGATCAGCAAGTCGAGGAACGGGGTGTAATTCTTGGCGTAATAGAGATCATATTCAAGCTTGTGGCGCGAATCGGCCATCGAGGCGCCATAGGGATAATTGATCTGCGCCCAACCGGTAATGCCCGGCTTGACCATGTGTCGTTCGGCATAGAATGGGAGTTGTTCCTCAAGGCCGCAGACGAACTCCGGTCGTTCCGGACGGGGACCGACGAAGCTCATCTCGCCTTTCAATACGCTCCAGGTTTGTGGCAGTTCGTCGATGCGCAGCTTGCGAATAAAGCGGCCCAGCCGAGTGACGCGCGGATCGTCCTTGCACGCCCATTGCGCGCCGGCCAACTCGGCATTCTGCTGCATCGAGCGCAGCTTGATAACATCGAAATTCTGGCCGAACAGGCCGACACGTGTCTGCCGGAAAAAGGCTGGCCCCTTGCTGTCGAGCTTCACCAGTAGAGCGAACAAGACAATGACAGGCGCTGTCAGCGCAAGCAGCAGCGCGCTCGCGGCGATGTCGAACATCCGCTTGGCGAAACTCGACACCGCTCTGCCCGACGAGAAGCCATCGGAGAAAATCAGCCAGCTGGGATTGAGAGTGTCGAGATCGACCCGCCCGGTTTCGCGCTCAAGGAAGCTGGAAAAATCATTTACGTGCACGCCGGCGGTCTTGATCCGCAGCAAATCTCCCAGTGGCAACGAATTGCGCCGTTCTTCCAGTGCGAGCACCACTTCGCTGACGCCGAGATTTTCCACGAAGCGATTGAGATTATGAATCGCGGTGCGCGATATCGCCTCCTCGACCACCGGCTGACTTTCGCTCATTCCGATATAGCCGACGATCGCGAACCCGCTCTCGGGCCGTTCCCCCAGCTCGCGCAGGCGCTGCGCCCTGAGTCCGGCTCCGAGCACCAGCACGCGGCGGCGAAAGGCCGAGGCGCCGAGCAGGCCGCCGATGATGATCCGGTTGAGCACCAGGCCGATGATCGCGAACAGCATCTGATAGCCCAGCGTCGAGCGCCACAGCGCATCCGCTCCCAGGACAAAGTCGAAAAAGGTCAGGGCAATTACGCCGAGCGATACCGCAACCAGTAGCCGCGTTGTTGCAAATCGGAGCGAACGCAAGGCTTCCGGGCCAAAGACGCCGACCGCGATCATTGCCATCAGGATTACTCCGGCAAAGCCGGCATGCGGCCACAGCCGATCGGAGAAATTGCCGGCGTCCATACCAATCTGTACCGCCCGAAACCGCCAGGCGAATTCGCCAGCCGCGAGCAGCAACGCGATATCGAACAGGCCGAGCAAGATCACCGCGTGAGGAATGTAATGTTTGAACAGGCGGATCATGTGACGATTTCGGCACTTTCAGGCTCGGAGCAGAGCCATTCCCGCCGTTTAAGGCCAAGCCGTAAAATGTCGGTAAATTTGACAACGCATTATTGCAGCCCGCTAGCGATGGCTTTGGAAAAACGGGTCCGCGGCGCATTGCTGTCGGCGTGTCTTACAACACCTGCGCAGGTCGACCTGCCACCGCTGATGCAGCGGACGCGCAGGCTCCGAGCGAGGATGGCGGTCGAAAAGTCTGAGCCCGGATCTCACAGCAATCGCAGCTTCTCAGTTAATCGCTTTTATCGTTTGTAGCGACGAAGATTAATCGTTTCTGTGAAACGGTCCACGAGCCTAGCCCGAGTCCAAGATTTTTAAGGAGAGCATCTCATGGACATGAAGACTAGCAACCCCGAGGGCGGCTGCCCGATGAAGGACACCGTCGCCCGCTCGCTGCTCGGCCGCACCAATCGCGACTGGTGGCCCGACGCGTTGCCGCTCGATATTCTCCATCAGGGCGGCACCTCGCCCGATCCGATGGGCAACGACTTCGACTATGCCGAGGCATTCAAAAAGCTCGACTACGCGGCGCTGAAGGCAGACCTCGCGGCGCTGATGACCGACAGCAAGTCATGGTGGCCCGCCGACTATGGCCATTACGGCCCCTTCTTTATCCGCATGGCGTGGCACGCGGCGGGGACCTACCGCACCGGCGATGGACGCGGCGGGGCAAGCAGCGGGCAACAGCGCTTTGCCCCGCTCAACAGCTGGCCGGACAACGGCAACCTCGACAAGGCGCGGCGCCTGCTGTGGCCGGTCAAGCAGAAATACGGCAAGCACCTCAGCTGGGCCGACCTGTTCATTTTGGCCGGCAATGTCGCGATTGAATCGATGGGCGGCCCGGTGTTCGGCTTCGGCGGGGGCCGCAAG
>JANMCD010000178.1:0-2587 GCA_031360905.1 Novosphingobium sp. | reverse complement strand
GCGCGCCCAGCGCTGCCAGCCCCGCCAGCGTGTTCGCCGCCGAACCGCCGGAAATCTCCCGCGCCGGACCCATCGCGGCATAGAGGTCGCGGGCTTGGCCGGCATCGATCAGCATCATCCCGCCGCGCGCCAGACCCAGCCGCTCGATCAGTGCATCCTCGCAAGGCGCCATGACATCGACGATGGCGTTGCCGATGGCGATGACGTCGAATTTTGGGTCTGGCATGGCAATCCTTCTGACGCACCGCGCGCAATGGATGGGCGCCTAATGGCGAGGTTGAGCCTCGGCAAGTCCGGCAGCGTTGACAGCGGCGCGCCGGCAATTGCAAACCATCGCTGCATTACAAGGAAACCTGCCGCATGCGGCTCAATCTGCTTACGATTCTTTTCATCTTGCCGCTGCTTGCCGCCTGCGGGGCATCGGGCGGCAACGCGGTGCGGAGCGCCGGTGTTGGCAAGACGGCCAGTCCTGCGCGCCAGCCATCGCGGCTGCCGCCAGTGCGGGCGGCAGTGCGCGCTATGCCGCCGGTCGCCCAGGCACTCGCCATGCCGGGTCTGGAAGGCGTGATTGCCGCCACATCGGCCGATCTCATCCGCCAGTTCGGACCCGCCCGGCTCGATGTCTGGGAGGGCGATGCCCGCAAGCTGCAATTCAGCGGCACGGCCTGCGTGCTTGACATCTACCTCTACCCGGCCGCCGCCGGTCGCGAACCGCAGGCGACTTATATCGATGCGCGGCGCGCCAGCGACGGCAAGGACGTCGACCGGGTGACTTGCATAGCCGCGCTCAGGCAGCGCTGATTGTGATCAGACAGTAAAGCTTTCGCCGCAGCCGCAACTGCCCTTGGCGTTGGGGTTGGCGAAGGTGAAGCCGGCGGTGAAATCGTCTTCTTTCCAGTCCATCGTTGAGCCGATCAGATAGAGCACGCTTGCCCCGTCGATGAAGAAGGCGCCGCCCGGCGTTTCGATGCGCTCGTCGAACTTGTCCGCCTCGGTGACGTAATCGACCGAATAGGCCAGGCCCGAGCAGCCCCGGCGCGGGGTCGACAGTTTAACGCCGATCGCGCCGTCCGGCGCCTGCGCCATCAGCTTGGCCACCCGTGCCTCGGCGGCGGGCGTCAGGATGACGGCGGCGGGGCGCTGACGGGTTTTCGTAGTGGTCGTACTCATCACAACATCCCCAGCTCTAACTTGGCTTCATCGCTCATCTTGGCCATGTCCCAGGGGGGGTCCCACACCAGATTGACCTCGGCATCGCGCACGCCGGGCACTGCACTCACCCGCAGTTCAACCTCGCCCGGCATCGATTCGGCGACCGGGCAATGCGGCGTGGTCAAAGTCATGGCGACAGTCACGCTGCCGTCATCGGTGATGTCGACCCCATAGATCAGACCGAGTTCGTAAATATTGACCGGTATCTCGGGATCGAAGATTTCCTTGAGCGCATCGATCACCGCCTCGTAAAGATTGCCGCCCGGTTCGCCCGGCGCGAGGCCCTGGGGCTGTTCGGCAAGGAAGCCCTCGAGGTAATCGCGTTTGCGCTCAAGCTTTTCGCCAAGTGTTTCAGGCGCGGTCTCGGCATCGTCCACCCGTGCCCGGGGCGGTGGCGGCACACTGGCCACTTCCTCGACCGTGAAGCTCTGCTCGTCCCCGCTGATGGCTTGTGTCATTGGCCAAAGATCCTTTGCGTCCGCTCGATCCCGCGCAGCAACGCGGCGATATCGCTTTCATCATTATACAGACCGAAGCTCGCCCGCGCAGTGGCGGGCACGCCGAGATGATCCATCAGCGGCTGGGCGCAATGGTGCCCGGCGCGGATCGCCACCCCCTCCTCGTCCAATATGGTGGCGAGGTCGTGCGGATGCACCCCTTCAAGCGCAAAACTGACGATTCCCGCTGAATCCTCCGGCCCAAACAGGGTTACGGCGTTAAGCTTGCGCAGTTCGCCGCGCAGCTGCCGCCCCAGCGCATCCTCATGCGCCTGGATCGCCGGCAGGCCGATCGCCTCGACATAATCGATCGCCGCCGCCAGCCCGATCGCCTCGACAATCGCCGGCGTGCCCGCTTCGAAGCGGGCGGGCGGCGCGGCGTAGGTGGTGCGTTCGAACGTTACCCGGTCGATCATCGCGCCGCCGCCATGCCAGGGCGGCATGGCGGCGAGAATTTCGCTCCTGGCCCATAATATGCCGATGCCGGTCGGACCGTAGAGCTTGTGCGAGGAGAAAACGTAGAAATCGCAGTCCAGCGCCGCGACGTCCACGGCCATACGCGGCACCGCCTGACAGCCGTCGAGCAGCAGCTTCGCGCCTACGTTATGCGCAAGATCGGCGGCGCGCCTGGCATCGAGCGTAGAGCCCAACACGTTGGAAATATGCGCGAAAGCGACGAGCTTGTGCTGCGGAGTTAGCATCCGTTCCGCCGCATCGAGATCGATCCGGCCATCGTGGGTCAGCGGGCAGACGTCGATTTCGATCCCGACCCGGTCCCGCAGCAATTGCCAGGGGACAATATTGGAGTGATGTTCCAACACGGAAAGCAGGATGCGGTCGCCCGGCTTGAGGTTGGCGCCGCCCCATGAATGCGCCAC
>JANMCD010000155.1:0-1993 GCA_031360905.1 Novosphingobium sp. | reverse complement strand
GCTCACGCCCGGAGTTGGCGGAGGCACCTCGCGCGAGCCATTGCCCTGGCACGCATTTTCGCGCCCGGCCCGGCAAGCCGGGCAATTGTGACAGGCCCAGCACGGATGAACCACCGCCCGATCACCCAGGCTCCAGTTACTGACGCCTTCGCCCAGCGCGGCAACCTCGCCGGCAATTTCATGGCCCAGCGTGGTGCCCGCCGGGGTCATCTGGCCGGGATCGTGGCGGATGTGCAGGTCGGTACGGCAAACCCCCGCAGCAAGAACGCGCAGCAACACCTCGCCCTTGGCTGGCCGAGGCTGCTCGACCTCTTCTACTGCGACAAGACCCGGCGTCTTGAGCCTGACTGCTTTCATACCTCGACCTTGATTCCGGAACCCGTGCAGGCCGGAGCGCAAGAGCCGCCGACGGCAAGCTGGGCATCAAGCGCATCGTCATCCGGCGGAGCAGCCGCTTCTTTGAGCATGGCACGGTAATCATCGAGCGCCAGCAGCGCCGCGCCAAGCGCGCCCGCCACTTGCGGGTTGCCCGGCAGGATCACCGGCAGGCCGAGCACCTTTTCGATGTAATGGACCGCCGCACGGTTCTTGGCGACGCCGCCGGTCATCACTACCGGGCCCTTTTTGCCGACCCGGCTGACCAATCCCAGCGTGCGGTTGGCGATTGCCAGATGGACCGCGCCCAGCACATCGGGCTTGGAATGGCCCTCGGCACGCAGCGAAATGACCTCGGTTTCGGCAAAGGTCGCGCACATGCTGGAAATCTTGAGTTCGTTTTCGGCCGCCATCGCGACGTCGCCCATGTCCTCAAGTTCGATTTCCATTGCGCGGGCGAGCACTTCGAGAAATTTGCCTGTTCCTGCGGCGCAGCGGTCATTCATCGCGAACTGCGCGACAAGGCCATTGGAATCGACCGAGATGACCTTGCTGTCCTGTCCGCCGATATCGATTACCAGCCGGGCATCGGGCACCATCGCCACCGCGCCGCGCGCATGGCAGGTGATCTCAGTGAAATTCTTGTCGGCGATGTCGAGCATCCGGCGGCCGTAACCGGTGCTGACCGTGCGGCCCATGTCGGCCTGGGTCAGTCCGGCCTGCTCGAGCACGCCTTCGACTGCCGCCTCGACCGCGAGGTTGCTGACCGCACCCATGTGGGAAACGCATGACGCCACGATGTTGCCGTCAAGATCGACGATCACCGCCTTGGCGGTTGTCGATCCGAAATCGATGCCCATCAGATGCGATTTCATTGCCTTGCTCCTATAGCGTCAGTCGGGTCCGGAGCCCGTCAGGCAGCCGACAGCCGCCGCGCGTCGATCGCTTCGAGCATCGCCTCGACACGGGTGTTGACCAGTTCGTCCTTGTAGAACGATTCATCGACGACATCGCCTTCGAACATTGTCGTCTGGATGCCCAGCCGTTTGGACGCCGCATCGGCAATCAGGAACTGAGGGTTGGTGAAGGCGCGGCAGGTGCGCGAGGCGTGGATCACCATGCCATCGACTTCATATTTGCGGCACAGGTCCATGATCAGGTCGATCAGGATCGGCGAGCTGTGGTTGTTGGGACAAATCAGATAATTCTGCGCCATGCCCAGCACCGGATCCTGCGCGTTGATCAGGTCGGGCTCCTGCCAGAAAGCCATATGCGTGTAACGGCCAGCCACGACCGTCGCATCATAGCGCGCGAATTTCTCGGCCAGCCAGCCGACCTTGTTCCAGTTCATGATACCGTCGAAGAACAGCCGGTACTTTTCGCGCGGGACCGCGCCAACGCCATTCTTCACACGCTCAGCCACCTCGTCGCGCACGGCGGTGAAGTAATCGACGATGTCGGTGGTGCAGGGCAACTGGTTGATCGGTGCGATGCTGACCACCCAATCGAAGAAGCTCGCCGGGGCGGGCGTGGCGGTGCACATGTCCATCGCCTCCAGCCGCAGTTCGGACGCGCGCTTCACATTGGTCATCAGTTCGCGCAGGCGGTCCCACGGATA
>JANMCD010000148.1:0-8565 GCA_031360905.1 Novosphingobium sp. | reverse complement strand
CCCGCAGCCGGGCGACGGCATAGTATTCATAACGGCCCTGCTGCGCTTTTGTGGTTGACTTGACGTTCCATTCGATCAGCGGCGCGCCTATCGCCGTGGCGATTTCCTGGGCCAGCACGGTCTTGCCCGTGCCCGGCTCGCCCTTGATCAGCAACGGCCGGCGGAGCAGCGCGGCGGCATTCACCGCGACTTTCAGATCCTCGGTCGCGACGTAATTCGGTGTGCCTTCGAAACGCTGCATTGTCTTTTCCTGCCTCCGTGGCGGCCCATTTGTGCTGGTGGGGGTTAGTTTGTGCGTTGTGGAGAGGCAAGCGGGAAGCGCATCGAAAAAACAGGCGCCGCAAGCATTTTGCTTGCGGCGCCCCTGAATGCCCTTAGTTATTTCACGAGCGCAGCGCTATAGCAGTTCGCCGAGCAGCCGACCTCCGATCATCCGCTCGATCTGGCCGATGATGTCCTTAATTCCAAGCCCTACCGCCCTGTGCGCGGCTACCCGGCTGACTTCGGCGAGCGAGGCCAACACGGCTTCGCTGGCGTCCCGCTGTATCTGGATGAGGACCGCCGCTTCCTCGCGGCTGATCTGACCTTGCGCCGCCATTCCGGCTATCCGGGCAAAAGCATGCGCGAGGCTTTCCCCCTCGGCGATGGCAAGCGCTTTCACCTTGCCGCTGTCGCTGCGCAGCGATGCGATCATTGCCTTGGCGAGCTGAGCGGCGCTGCTTGCGATCTCGATTGTCATTATTGATCACCGCTGGCTTGCTGGGTGCCGGCGATGGCCCTGCTCGCGCGGGCGATGGCATCGGCGTTGAGGGCGATCGCGCCCGGTGCCATGCAAGCGCCGTTGGTATCACCGGTTCGGGCCGAGGCGAGCTGGTGGCTCAGCCGGGCATTGTTTATCGTGCGCGACAGGGCGTTGCCGGCGCGGATCAAGGCTGCGTTGGCGTGACGGTCGGCCAGGCGGGCAGTCAATTGGCTAGAGATTTCGCCGAGTCGGGCATATGTGTTCACGTTATGCTCGTATTGGCACTCCGGCGCGGCGGTGGCGGCAAGTCCGGCGTAGTATCGGCCGGCTTCGCTGCCTATCGCCCCCGCCAAGGCGGCTGCTTGCGGGTCGGAAACCGCTGGTACGGTGATACAGCCACTCAGGGAAAAGGCGGCGGCCAAGCTCAGCGCCGATCTGGCGCCATGTCGGGTCAGTTGCATGGGAATTTCCTATCGACGCGCACCGCCATCAAGCTCGCGCTGTGCAACACAGCTCGCTCGTAGCGGACTGTTGGGCGAATCGCATTAGCAACCCAGCACGACTGTAGGAAAGCGGCTTCTCGCCTACGCTCTGCGGCAACCGTCGGTACGAAAGAATTGACGGACGACCGTCAACAACCCCGCGTCCTTGCGCTCACCGCTTGCCGAGCGGCACGTAATCCCGTTCCGGCGCGCCGGTGTAGAGCTGGCGCGGGCGACCGATCTTCTGGTAGGGATCGGAAATCATCTCGTTCCACTGCGCCACCCAACCGACCGTCCGGGCCAGCGCGAACAGCACGGTGAACATGGTGGTCGGAAAGCCGATCGCGGAAAGAATGATGCCCGAATAGAAATCGACATTCGGGAACAGTTTCTTATCGATGAAATAGGGGTCCGAAAGCGCAAGCTCCTCGAGGCGCAGAGCGGTTTCAAGCACCGGATCGTCGACCTTCAGCACTTCGAACACTTCGCGCACGGTCTGCTGCATCACCGCCGCGCGCGGGTCGTAATTCTTATAGACGCGGTGGCCGAAACCCATCAGCCGGAAGGGATCGTTCTTGTCCTTGGCGCGCTCGATGTAATGGGGAATCCGGTCGGGCGTGCCGATCTCGCGCAGCATGTTGAGCGCCGCCTCGTTGGCCCCGCCATGTGCCGGGCCCCACAGGCAGGCAATGCCCGCAGCGATGCAGGCGAACGGGTTGGCGCCCGATGAGCCGGCTAGCCGGACGGTCGCGGTCGAGGCGTTCTGTTCATGATCGGCGTGGAGGATAAATATCCGGTCCATTGCCCGTTCGACCGCCGGATGCACCACATAGGGCTCGGCCGGCACGCCGAAGGTCATCCGCAGGAAATTGCCGGTGTAGGACAGCGAATTGTCCGGATACATGAAGGGCTGGCCGATCGAATATTTATAGGCCGCCGCCGCGATCGTCGGCATCTTCGCGATCAGCCGGTGCGAGCTGATCCGGCGATGCGTCGGATCTGCGATATCGGTCGAATCATGATAGAACGCCGACAGAGCCCCGACTACGCCGCACATGATCGACATGGGATGGGCGTCGCGACGAAAGCCCTTGTAGAAGCTCATCAATTGCTCGTGCAGCATGGAATGGCGGGTGATTGTCGTGGAAAACGCGTCGAGTTCGGCTTTGCCGGGAAGTTCGCCGTTCAGCAGCAAGTAGCAAACTTCCATAAAGTTCGACTTCTCGGCAAGTTGGCCGATCGGATAGCCGCGGTGCAGCAGCACGCCTTCTTCGCCGTCGATATAGGTGATCGCGCTTTCGCAGGCCGCGGTCGAGGTGAAGCCCGGGTCGAACGTGAACATCCCGCTATCGCCGTAGAGCTTGCGGATATCGATGACATCCGGGCCAATGCTGCCGGAAATTAGCGGGTAGGCGAAATCCTTGCCGCCCGCGTTCAACTTAGCTTGTTCACCCACCTGACTTAACTCCTTAATATTTCATTGGTCGTGGCGAGAGTCGCCTGCTCGGCAATCCGGGCCAGGCTTTCGTCTTGCCCCAGCAGAACCAGCACATCGAAAATACCCGGCGAAGTTGTCTGCCCTGTCAGTGCCGCGCGCAGCGGCTGGGCGAGCTTGCCAAGGCCCACCCCCAGCTCGTCCCCCAGTCCCTTCAGAGTGGCTTCGAGACACTCGCTTGTCCAGCCGTTTTCGTGCGCGAGGCGTTGATGAATCCGCGTCAGCAGATCGCGCGCCTCGGCGGTGAGCAAACCCGCAGCCTTGAAATCGAGCGTCAGCGGCCGCTGGGCGAACAGGAATGCCGCGCCTTCGGCCAGTTCGTGCAGATCCTTTGCCCGCACCTTCAGGACTGGCATCGCGCGAACCAGCAGATCGCGGTCCAGGCCGCCGGGAAGCTTGTCGGCGATTAGCCCGGCAAGCCGCGCGTCATCCGCTTCGCGCAGATAATGCCCGTTGAGATTGAGCAGCTTGGCGAGATCGAACCGCGCCGGGCTTTTGCCGACATGAGCAATGTCGAACCATGCGACTGCCTGCTCGCGGGCAATGATCTCGTCGTCGCCGTGGCCCCAGCCAAGCCGCAGCAGATAATTGAACAAGGCCTCTGGCAGAATACCAAGCTCGTCGCGGTAATTATCGACACCGAGCGCGCCATGGCGCTTTGACAGCTTGGCGCCATCCGGCCCGTGGATCAGCGGCACATGCGCATAGGCCGGCTCCGCCCAGTTCATCGCCCGCAGGATCGCCAACTGGCGAAAGGCGTTGTTGAGATGGTCATCGCCGCGGATGACATGGCTCACGTCCATGTCGTGATCATCGACCACAACTGCGAGCATATAGGTCGGCGTGCCATCCGAGCGAAGCAGGACGAAATCGTCAATTTCGGCGTTGCTGACGGTGACCCGGCCCTGGACGAGATCGTCGATCACCGTCTCGCCGCCGCGCGGGGCCTTGATTCGCACGACGAAGGGCGTGTCCGCCGGGGCGCCAGCAGGATCGGCCTCGCGCCATTCGCTGTCGATGCGGAACGGCCGGCGCTCTGCCTGCGCCAGTGCGCGGCGCTCGGCCAGTTCCTCGCTGGACAGATAGCAGCGGTAGGCATGTCCGCCGTCCAGCAGCTGCTGCGCCACTTCGGCATGGCGGGCGGAGCGGGCAAACTGGAGCACCGCAGGCTCGTCGCCGTCCAGGCCCAGCCAGTTGAGGCCGTCATGGATTGCCGCGATGGCCGGCTCGCTTGAGCGGGCGCGGTCGGTATCTTCGATGCGCAGCAGGTATTTGCCGCCGTGGTGGCGGGCGAACAGCCAGTTGAACAGCGCGGTGCGTGCGCCGCCGATGTGGAGGTAGCCGGTTGGCGAGGGGGCAAAGCGCGTGACGACAGCCCGGCCCGCCGCCGCGCTGCCGCATGCCGCGCCAATGCTCGCCCCGGAACTTGCCAACGACTGTCCCTTCCTGTCCAATGGGGCATGGCCACCGACGCCGCGCTCTACCCGCAAGCAGCCAGCGTACCGGGAGGGGACGCTGCACTGCAACATAGCTCTTGGCGCAGGGCGGGCGGCTTGTCCAGCGGGGCGCGCGTCCTGTTTGCCGGGTTGGAACGCTTTCTATCTGCGGGCGGCTTCGACCGGGCGCCCTGGCTGGCTGTTGCCTTTGCCGCTGGCATCGGCCTGTGGTTCGAACTGGCCAATAGCTGGCAGTGGCTGGCGCTGCTGGCCGCGAGCTTCGCCGTTGCCATAAGCCTGCTGGGCATGCTGCGCGCGGATGGCGCTTTACCGCTCACCCGCCAGTCCGGCACATTGCTGGCGCTGGCGGTGGCTCTGGGGTGCGTGACCGTCTGGGCGAAGTCGTCGATGGTCGGGGTGCCCGGTATCGCCGCGCCGATTGTCACGACGCTGACCGGCGAGGTACTGGATCGGCAAGAACAGCCAGCCAATGGACGAGTAAGGCTGGTTCTCGCGGTCCGGAATCCCGATAGCGGGCGCGCTACCCGGATCCGGATCAATGTTCCCGTAAAGCATGACAGTCCGGCAGCGACCGAGGGCGCCATGGTTCGCGTCAAGGCGCGGCTGATGCCGCCGGCCGCGCCGATGCTGCCCGGCGCCTATGATTTCGCCCGGGCGGCGTGGTTCCAGGGCCTGGCGGCAACCGGAAGTGCGCTGGGACCGATCGAAATTGCCGGGCAGGGACGAACAACCGGCTGGATCGGACGGCTGCAGCGGCGCTTGTCCAACCATATCCATGCCAACCTGCCCGGCTCGCCGGGGGGCATCGCCGCCGCTTTCGCCAGCGGCGACCGGGGCGGCATCGCAACCGCCGACGAAGACGCGATGCGCGATTCGGGGCTGACCCATCTGCTGTCGGTCAGCGGGTTGCATGTCAGCGCGGTGATCGCCGGGGCCTATTTCCTGGCGATCCGCCTGCTGGCGCTCTGGCCGTGGCTGGCGCTGCGGGCGCGGCTGCCGGTTGTCGCGGCCGGCGCCGCAGCCGGGGCGGGTGTTGCCTATACCCTGCTGACCGGGGCCGAGGTGCCGACCGTACGCTCATGCGCCGGGGCAATGCTGGTGTTGCTGGCGCTGGCACTCGGACGCGAGCCGCTGTCGATGCGGATGCTCGCCGTCGCGGCAATCTTCGTCATGCTGCTGTGGCCCGAAGCGGTAGTCGGGCCCAGCTTCCAGATGAGTTTCGCCTCGGTGCTGGCAATCGTCGCACTCCACGCCAGCGAGCCAGTGCGGCAATTCCTGGCGCACCGCGAAGAAGACTGGGGCATGCGGCTGGCGCGGCGGCTGGCGTTGCTGCTGATAACCGGCCTGGCGATTGAGTTCGCGCTGATGCCAATCGCGTTTTTTCACTTTCACCGTGCCGGGGTCTACGGAGCGCTCGCCAATGTCATTGCCATACCGCTAGCGACTTTCGTGTCGATGCCGCTGATCGCGCTCGCGCTGTTCCTCGACAGCGTCGGCGCTGGCGCGCCTGTCTGGTGGCTGGCAGGCACGTCGCTGGAATTGTTGCTTGGATTGGCCCATTGGACGGCATCGCTGCCGGGATCGGTCAACCATTTGCCGGCGATGGACGCCGCGAGTTTTTTGGTATTCGTCGGCGGGGCATTGTGGCTGGCGCTGTGGCGCGGGCGGGTGCGGCTGCTGGGCCTGGTTCCGATTGCTGCTGCCGTTTTCTCGCTGACGCTGCTGCGCCCGCCAGATGTGCTGGTCTCGGGCGACGGTCGCCATGTCGGAATTACCGGGGAGATCGGCAAGCGCCTGCTAGTGCTGCGCGATGGCAACAGCAGCTATGCCCGCGAGAATTTGACAGAGATCGCTGGGATGTCCGGCACGGTGTTGACGCTGGCCGAGTGGCCTGGCGCGCGGTGCAGTCCGGATTTCTGCATGGTCGAACTGCGCCGGGGTGGCCAAAACTGGCGGGTGCTGATCGCGCGCGGCAAGGGAGCGGTGCCCGAGCGCGAACTGGCGGCCGCCTGCGCACGCAGCGATATCGTCATCGCCGACCGCTGGCTACCCCGCTCATGCCAACCGCACCGGTTCAAAGCCGACCGCGCGCTGCTTGATAGGACTGGAGGCCTGACGATCGATCTTACCGAGGGGCATATCGTCACCGTCGCGGACGGACAGGGCAAGCACGGCTGGTGGCGGGTTCCCAATCCGCGCCTGGCGCGCGATTTTAGACCAGCCCCCTCAGGCGACACGCAGCCCGCAATTCCTCAATCACTTGCGCCAACGCCAGCCCCAGTCCACCCGCCTTAGTGATAGCGCCGCAGCAGCCCCGCAAGTTTGCCCTGCACTTCCACTTCACCGGGGCGATAGAATTGCGGTTCATAGGCCGCATTGGCCGGATCGAGCCGGATCATCCCGCCTTCGCGGCGCAAATATTTGAGCGTTGCTTCTTCGCCGCGCACCAGCGCCACGACAATTTCACCGTCGCGCGCAGTTTCGGTGCGGCGGATCAGCGCATAGTCGCCATCGAGAATGCCGGCTTCGACCATCGAATCGCCCGAGACCTCCAGCGCGTAATGTTCTCCCGGACCGAGCAAGGCTGCCGGCACTGGCAGGGTCGACTGGCCTTCCAGCGCCTCGATCGGCATACCGGCGGCGATGCGCCCGTGCAGCGGCAGTTGGATCACATCGTTCGCCGGCGAACCAGCCGCAACCGGCATGGTCGGCGCCCGCATGCCGGTAAGCGCCGAATTGCCATTGGCCGCGGCACGGACCGACCCCCTGGTCACATCTTCCGGCTGGCGCATGACTTCCAACGCGCGCGCGCGGTTGGGCAGGCGGCGGATGAAGCCGCGTTCTTCCAGTGCCGAAATCAGCCGGTGGACCCCCGACTTCGATTTGAGATCGAGCGCTTCCTTCATTTCCTCGAATGAGGGAGAGATGCCAGTCTCCTCCAGCCGGTCCTGGATAAAGCGGATCAGTTCGTGCTGCTTGCGCGTCAGCATTTCTGTTCTCCTTGTGAACCCGAAAAGTTCAGCGAACGAATGCGGAACAATTAAGCAACGATTCGGAGCGCGTCAAGCGATTCCGCCATTTTCGAGCAGATAGGCGGTTATGGTCTCGCCGATCGGAGCTATGGCGGCATGAGCGGCGCGTTCGATGAGGGCATTGCTGGCCGCGAGTGATGAGAGGGCGCCGCTATCCTGCAGGTTCAGCGCGGCTATCTCCGAGCCATCCCAGCGCGCCCGGAGGAACTCCCTCCGCGATCCGCCCGGCTTGAGCGGGGCAGACAGTACCGCGCGGAAAGGCCGGGGCAGGGGCGATGCCGCACCCAGTAAAGCGCGCAGCAGCGGCAGCATGAAGAAATACGCGGTGACATGGCTCGATACCGGGTTTCCGGGCAAGCCAAGCACCAGCTGGCGCCCGCGCCGTGCGACCAGCAGCGGCTTGCCGGGCTTGATTGCGATGCGCCAGAAATCGATGTTGGCGCCCCATGCCTCAAGCGCGGGGCGAATCAGATCGTGATCGCCGACCGATGCGCCGCCGCTGGTGACGATCAGATCGGCATCTCCTGCCCCTTCCAGCACTGCCGCGATCGCATCCATCCGGTCCGCCACCGGGCCGAGCCGCTTGACCTCGCACGGCAGGCTCGCCGCCATCGCCGCCAGCATCGCACCATTACTGGCCGGAACCTGATGCGGACCGCAGCTGTCGTAATCCATCGCCAACTCGTCACCGCTGTCGATGATGGCAAGGCGCGGCCGGCGGCGCACGGCGAGATGCTTGTGTCCGGCGGTGATGGCCAGGGCAATCTGCGCCGGTCCGATGCGGGTGCCGGAGCCGAGCAGCGACGTACCGCTGTGAAAATCCATGCCTTGGCGGCGGATGTGCTTGGCGGGGGGGGAGGGCGCCTTGCCGGTCAGCACAATCCGGTCGCCCTTGCGCTGAATGTCTTCCTGCAGGATCACCGCGTCCGCGCTTTCCGGAAGCATCGCGCCAGTCGAGATGCGCACCGCTGAGCCGGGCTCGACCCTGCCGGAAAACGGATGCCCAGCCGCGCTCTCGCCCATCACTTGCCAAGGTCCGGCGAGGTCATCCGCCGCCACCGCATAACCATCCATAGCGGATTGATGGGCTGCGGGCTGGGTCCGGCGCGCGAGCAGCGGCTCGGCGAGGTAGCGCCCCAAGGTGCCTTCGACATCGACCCGCTCGATCGGCAGCGGCGCGACGAGCGCCAGCAGCCTCGCCACGGCTTCCTCAAGCGGCAGGGGCGAAGTGGTCATCGCTCCGCCTGCCAGTCGCCCGACTTGCCGCCGCGTTTTTCGATAAGCCGCACATCCTCGATGACCATGCCCTTGTCGAGCGCCTTGGCCATATCGTATATTGTCAGGAGTGCGATCGAAG
>JANMCD010000118.1:0-6166 GCA_031360905.1 Novosphingobium sp. | reverse complement strand
TTCGTTACTGGCGCGCGCTAGCTCGCTACGCCGCAGAATTGCGCGAATACGGGCCACCAGCAGCCGCTGGCTGAACGGCTTGACGACATAATCGTCCGCCCCCAGCGCAAGGCCCAGCGCTTCGTCCGGTTCCTCATCCTTCGATGTCAGGAAGATCACCGGCAGCGCGCTCTTCTCGCGCAGCCGCTGCAGCAGCTCGAGCCCATCCATGCGGGGCATCTTGATATCGAATATGGCGAGGTCCGGCGGATTTTCCAGCAGCGCCTTGAGTGCGGTCTGGCCATCGGCATAGACTCTGGTGGCAAAACCTTCGGCCTGCAGAGCGATGGAAACGGTCGTCAAGATGTTGCGATCATCGTCCACCAGCGCGATACATTGCCGCGTGATGCCGGGATCGGTTCCCGGCTGGTCGGACGCAGGGTCGATGGCAGGCGGATCGGCCATTGGTTTCCTGGCGCGTGGTTGATCTTGATCGGCGGGCACCCGGGTTAGCCGTTCAGGCCGGCGCTGACAACGCTATGGCGCTTGAATGAAGGTGACACCGGATAATCGTGGTTATCGTCTGAGCGGGGCGATTTGACGGGAATCGGCTGCTCGGTTATGCGCAAATCACGATCGAATTTCCCGCAAGCGCAGTTAGCTATGCTGTGCCATCGCTGGGCGTTGCACTTTAGGAGACCACTTTGACCGCTGCCACGCTCAGCCATTCGCTCGATCGCCAAGGCATTGCCACCGGGGCGACGATCTTCGCCAATCTCGGCACGGCGCCGCTGGTTGAACATGCTGTGCGCAATGGCGAAGGCATGCTGGCCGCCGATGGACCGCTGGTCGTGCAGACCGGCAAGCACACCGGGCGTTCGGCCAAAGACAAATTCATCGTTCAAGATGATGAAACCCGCGAAAGCGTGTGGTGGGGCAATACCAATGTACCGATGTCGCCCGCCCATTTCTCTGCGCTGAAGGCGGATTTTCTTGCCGCGCTGGGGGCCAGCAAAAAGCTGTACGTCGCCGATCTGTTCGGTGGCTCGCAGCCGGAACATCGCGTCAATGTCCGGGTGATCAACGAACTGGCTTGGCACAATCTGTTCATCCGCACGCTGTTGGTGCGCCCGCAGGCGCAGGAACTTGAAGGTTTCGTACCGGAATATACGATCATCGACCTGCCCAGCTTCAGGGCCGATCCGGCGCGCCACGGCTCCCGCAGCGAAACCGTCATCGCGGTCAATTTTTCTGAGAAGCTGATCCTGATCGGCGGCACTGCCTATGCCGGCGAGATGAAGAAAAGCGTGTTTGGCATACTCAATTATCTGCTGCCGGTTGGCGGGGTGATGCCGATGCACTGCTCGGCCAACATCGGCCGCGACGGCAAGACCGCAGTGTTCTTCGGCCTGTCCGGCACCGGCAAGACGACGCTGTCCGCCGATGCCAGCCGCACGTTGATCGGCGACGACGAGCATGGCTGGTCGGATACCGCTGTGTTCAATTTCGAAGGCGGCTGCTACGCCAAGATGATCCGGCTTTCGCCCGAGGCGGAACCGGAAATCTACGCCACCACCAAACGCTTCGGCACGGTGCTGGAAAATGTGGTGATCGATCCGGTGACCCGCCAGCTTGATTTTGACGACAATTCGCTCGCCGAGAACAGCCGCGGTTCCTATCCGATCGACTTCATCCCCAATGCTTCGGGCGATAATCTGGGGCCGGTTCCGGCCAATATCATCTTCCTCACGGCTGATGCCTATGGCGTCCTGCCGCCCATCGCGCGGCTGACGCCGGACCAGGCGATGTATCACTTCCTGTCGGGCTACACCGCGCGCGTCGCGGGAACCGAGATTGGCGTGACCGAACCGGAAGCAACCTTCTCCACCTGCTTCGGCGCGCCGTTCATGCCGCGTCATCCGTCGGTCTACGGCAATCTGCTGAAGGAGCGGATCGCGCGCGGGGGGGTGAGGTGCTGGCTGGTCAACACCGGCTGGACGGGGGGCATGGCGACCATGCCCGGGATCAGCCGCATGCCGATCAAGGCGACCCGCGCCCTGCTCAACGCCGCGCTTGATGGCAGCATCAACAATGCGGAATTCCGCAAGGACCCGAATTTTGGCTTCGAGGTTCCGGTTGCGGTTCCGGGCGTCGACAACAAGCTGCTCGATCCGCGCGGCGCCTGGGCCGATGCGGAAGCATACGACCGCACGGCACACGAACTGGTGCGCAAATTCGTCGAGAACTTTGAGCAATTCGCCGAGCATGTCGATGAAGGCGTGCGGCGCGCGGCCCCGGTCGCCGCATAGGCGGCGATGCGAGTGGATTGAGTCGCACCCGCTCGATTCCTCTTTGTCGCCGCACAAGTTATTGCGAATCCGGTTCGCAGTTTTTCGCATCGCGCCTTACGCATTTATCCGGAACCGCTCCCGCAGCGGGAAGGCGCACATGAATCTGTGCCGACAAAGGTTCGCACCCCAAACATGCCGAAATTCCGCTGATAAATTGCAACCTGCCCCTGTTCGACTGACAAAGCGCAGGGTACAGGGCGATGCGGGTCGCGTTGCAAATCAGGTCACATCAGTGGCCGGAGATAATAATGGAAATGCTCGCCACCTTGCGGCGGAGCGGGGGTGTCAATGCTTTGGCGCGCCACCTCGATGCGCCTCCTGCAGTTGCTACGGCAGCTGTCAAAGCGCTGCTGCCGGTCCTGCTTCCAAGATTCAGCCAATTTTCCGGGGGCACAAAGGTGCTGTTTGAGGTTCTGTCGGACCTTGGCGGTGCTGGCCTGGCGACAGCGGTGATGGCTGTGGAATCCGCCGATCCCGCGCCAGGGGATGCCTTGCTGGCCCAGCTTTTTCCGAACCCGGATTTATTCGCAGTTGAAATGCGGACCACCGCAGAAGCGAACGAGTGCGACCAGGACCTGCTGGAGCGGCTGTTCCCGCTTCTGGCAATGCTGGTCGGGGGCTATGTTTCGGCGCGCGCCGCTGCCGGCACCTTGAGCGACGGCGAACTCGCGGAGTTTTTTGCTTCCGCCGAGCAACGCACACCACCCGGTCCGGAGGCGGTTTGACGCTTGACTACGATCCTGTCGCTCATCGTCCTGGCCATAATCGCACTGATAGCAGGGGCCGTCTTGCTAATGCGGCGAGGCGGCTCTCGTAAGCAGGTTATGCTGATGCTGGTGCTGGCGGCGGTTATGGCCGTCAATGTCGCCATCTGGACAGTTCCCGATATGTCAGGCCAGCCGCCGCTTGGCCGCGAATTGGACTGACGCCATTTCCATTCCGGGCGTCCGGGAGGGACTGGCAGATCCGGGACGGTCGAGCATACCGGGCGGCGCGATCGGCCGCGCGCGCGGCTCAGTTGCTCGGTTTACTTGATCGGGCAGTCAGGAGACAGCCGCATGTCGAGGTAATTATCGACGGCATGCATCATATCGCCAAGTTCGTTTTCAAAGAAATGGTTGGCCCGGGGGATCTCGTCATGGTGGATGGTGATGTGCTTCTGGGTGCGCAGTTTGTCGACCAGCCGCTGCACGGCATTAGGCGTCACCACCGTATCGCCCGCGCCCTGGACGATGATGCCGGATGCCGGGCAGGGGGCCAGAAAGCTGAAATCGTACATATTCGCTGGCGGCGAGACCGAGATGAAGCCGCGGATTTCCGGACGGCGCATCAACAGCTGCATGCCGATCAGCGCGCCAAAGCTGTAGCCGGCGATCCACGTGCTCGAGGCCTCGGCATGAATCGACTGTACCCAGTCGAGCGCGGCGGCGGCGTCGGACAATTCGCCAATGCCGTTGTCGAAACTGCCCTGACTGCGCCCGACACCGCGGAAATTGAACCGCAAAACCGCGAAACCACGGCTGACGAAGGTCTTGTACATCGCCTGGGTGATGCGGTCGTTCATCGTGCCGCCGGCCTGCGGATGCGGATGAAGAATCATGGCGACCGGCGCGCGCGGGCGGGGTCCGGGCTGGAAACGGCCTTCGAGGCGGCCTTCGGGACCTGGAAAGATGACTGCGGGCATGAATCTGGCTACCTGGGTTGGAAATGCCCTTTGCGCGGCGGGCCAAAATCGGGTCGCCGGACCGCTGGGGGCTGTGAATGGAAGCGCAGGGCTATATAGAAATCATCGCAGCGAAAGCAACTTTTCCCCATCATGTCACTCAATCCCCTAAATCCTGACCCGCTTTACCTCGATCATGCCGCGTCGACGCCGCTGCGGCCGGAGGCGCGCGAGGCAATGCTGCGTGGTTTCGATATCTGGGCCAATCCGAGCAGTCCCCACGGTGCGGGCCGGGCGGCGCGTGCGGCGCTGGAGGATGCGCGGGAGCGGATACTGGAAGCCCTGAAGTGGGATGGGGAGATAATCTTCACATCTGGCGCGAGCGAGGCGGCGCAGTTGGCGCTCGGCAGCGCCAATGCCAGCGAGCGCTTCGTCAGCGCAGTGGAGCATGATGCGGTCCTCGCCGCCGCCCCGGGCGCGCCAAGGCTGGCGGTCTTGCCCAATGGCGAAGTCGATGAGGTGCAGCTAAAGGCCTTGCTGGCCAAGGCCAGGGACCCGGTCGTGGCGATCCAGTGGTTTAATTCGGAGACGGGTGTTCAGCAGAACCTGGGCGATCTCGTCGATTGCGTGCACGATGCCGGCGGGCTGTTCGTGGCGGATTGCTCGCAGAGCGTGGGCAAGTACCCGCTGCCGCATGAGGTTGATATGGTGATCGTGGCTGCGCACAAATTTGGCGGACCGGTCGGGGTTGGCGCTCTGCTGGTGCGCGAATTCGAGATGCTGGCGCCGCAAGGCGGGCAAGAGCGCGGATACCGGCGGGGAACGGAGAACCTGCCAGGCATTCTTGGCATGGCGGCGGCGCTGGAAGTTTGCACCTATCCCTATCTCCCGCATGAGATTTGGGAAGTGAAGCAACGCTTTGCCGATGAGGCTCGCCGGGCAGGGGGCACCTGGTTCGGCGACCGGTTTGAAGCGCAGTCGGGCTATATCGACGCCGTCGCCATGCCCGGCCTTTCGGGAGCCTCGCAGCTGATGCGCTTCGATCTGGCGCGGATCGCGGTGAGCCAGGGCAGCGCCTGTTCGTCGGGTTCGATGCGGCGCAGCCACGTTCTCTACGCGATGGGCGTGGAGAATGAACTCGCCGACCGGACAATCCGCATCAGTACGGGCTGGACAACCACCGTGGCCGATATTGAACGCTTCGCCGAAGTGTGGCTCTCGATGGCCGAGCAGGCGCGCGCAGCATGATCTATCTTGACAACCAGGCAACAACGCCGCTGGCGCCCGAAGCGCGGGAAGCGATGCTTCCCTGGCTCGCCGGCCCCGAGGCGCCCGATGGTTTTGGCGGCTTCGGCAATCCGCACAGCGCGCACAAACCCGGCCGCGCCGCCGCTGCGGCGGTCGAAGTGGCGCGTGAACAGGTCGCGGGGCTGTTGCCGCTCGGCGGGCGGGTGATTTTCACCAGCGGCGCAACCGAGGCGATCAATCAGGCGATTCTCGGCCTTCCGCGCGGCGGGATTGCGGTCTCGGCGGTCGAACATTCGGCCGTGGTCAATGCTGCGCTGGCCAGTGGCGCGGCGCTGCAGGAGCTAGCCGTGGGTCCGGACGGGCTGGTGGATGCGGAAATCGAATTTGCCGAGCGCACCGGCCTCGTCGCGGTGATGCAGGTCAACAATGAGATCGGCACGATCCAGCCGGTCGCGCGGCTTGCCGAGCGAGCGCATGACGTCGGCGCTTTGTTCCTGTGCGACGCCGTGCAGGGGGCAGGCAAGCTCGCCCCGCCGGAGGGCGCGGACCTCATCGCAATCACCGCGCACAAGCTTTATGGCCCAAAGGGGATCGGGGCGCTGTGGATCCGCGATGGTGTCGAGGTCGCACCGCTGATCCACGGCGGCGGGCAGGAGGGCGGGTTGCGCTCGGGCACGCTGAGCCCGGCGCTGTGTGCCGGTTTTGGCGCGGCGGCGGCGCTGGCGGCGGCGCGGATGGAGCAGGACTTCCAGCATCTTTCGGGCCTCGCCGCGCTGGCGCGCTCGATCCTGCCGGACTGGGCGGTGAACGGCAGCGAGACATCGCACTGGCCCGGCAACCTCAATCTCCGGCTGGACGGCCTCGACGTCCCCCGCCTGATGAGCGAGCTGCGCCACATCGCCTTTTCGGCCGGCTCCGCCTGCGG
>JANMCD010000116.1:0-4257 GCA_031360905.1 Novosphingobium sp. | reverse complement strand
CGCCCGGTTTCATGCTCATCACCCCCCGCCCCTTGCGGGTTTCGGCGAGCAACTCGTCGGCCTCGGCGGCAAAGCCGCGGCCGCTGTTTGCGGCGAGCAGCAGCTGCGCGCCCGGCTTGTAGGCAAACAGGACGACGATCTGCGCCTCGGCATCGATATCCAGCATCGAGCGGACCGGCTCGCCGAAGCCGCGAGCGCCGGGCAGCTTGTCGGCGCCCAAGGTGTAGAACCGGCCATTGTCGCAGGCGATCAGCAGCTTGTCGGTGGTCTGCGCGTGGAAGGCGAAGGCCGGGCCGTCGCCGTCCTTGAACTTGAAGTCGCCATCAAGCGGCAAGTGCCCGCGCGCGCCCTTGATCCAGCCGCGCGCCGAAAGGATCACCGTCACCGGCTCCTTTTCGATCATCGCATCCATGCTGAATTCACGGATCGGTGCGGCTTCGGCGATGGTGGTCCGGCGCCGGCCGAGTTCGGTATCTTCGGCATATTCCTTGCGCAAATTGTTGAGATCACGCTTTAATCGCGTCCGCTGCCGGGCCGGGCTGTCAAGCAGCTTGTGCAGTTCCTCCTGCTCGGCAAGCAGATCCTCCCGTTCCTGCCGCAACTCCAGCTCTTCGAGCTTGCGCAAGCTTCGCAGCCGCATGTTGAGGATTGCCTCGGCCTGACGGTCGGTCAGGGAGAACTCGGCCATCATGATCGGCTTGGGCTCATCCTCGCTGCGGATAATCTCGATGATCCGGTCGAGGTTCAGGTAGGCAATAATATAGCCGCCGACCAGCTCCAGCCGCGCGGCAATCTTGTCGAGCCGGTGCTGCGAGCGGCGCAGCAATATGTCGATCTGGCTGAGGATCCATTCCTGGAGCAGCAGCTTCAGCCCCAGAACTCCTGGCGTGCGATTGGCATCGAGAACATTGAGGTTGAGCCCGAAGCGGGTCTCCAGGTCGCTCAGACGGTAGAGCGATTCCTTCAGCAGTTCGGGATCGACGTTGCGGCTCTTGGGCACCAGCACGAGACGGATTTTCGCATCCGATTCATCGCGAATGTCCTCGAGGATAGGCAGCTTCTTGTCCGCTATCAGGGTGGCGATCTGCTCGATCAGCTTGCCCTTCTGCACCATGTAGGGAATTTCAGAGACGACCAGCTGCCACATACCGTTGCCGATCCGCTCGATTCCCGCATCAGCGTCTTCCGCGTTGCCAGCCTCGGGGGCATGAAACCGTGCGCGCACCCGGAAGGAACCTCTCCCGGTATCATAAGCTGACGATATAAGTGCTGGGCTATCAACGATAATCCCTCCAGTCGCCAGATCAGGTCCGTGGAACAGTTCCATCAGCTGGGCGTGCTCGGCATGCGGGTTGTCAATCAGCAGCAACGTCGCGTCGATGACCTCGGCGACATTGTGGCTCGGGATCGAGGTCGCCATGCCGACGGCAATGCCCATCGCGCCATTGGCCAGCAGATTGGGGAATATGCCGGGGAAGATTTCCGGCTCTTCGTCTTCGCCGTTATAGGTCGGGTGGAAGGTGACGGTGCCCTCGTCCAGCCCGGCCATCAGCCGGATCGCCGTGCGGGTCAGCCGCGCTTCGGTGTAGCGGTAGGCGGCGGCGTTATCGCCGTCGATATTGCCGAAATTGCCCTGCCCCTCGACCAGCGGATAGCGCAGCGCGAAATCCTGCGCGAGGCGGACCATGGCGTCATAGACCGACTGATCGCCATGCGGATGGTACTTGCCGATAACATCGCCGACCACCCGGGCCGATTTCTTGTAGGCGCTCCCCGGATCGAGCTTCAATTGCCGCATCGCCCACAGCAGGCGGCGGTGGACCGGCTTCAGCCCGTCGCGCAGGTCGGGCAGCGAGCGGGCGGTAATCGTCGAGAGCGCATAGACCAGATAGCGTTCCGACAGCGCGGAATCGAAGGGCGCATCGACGATGGCGTCGAAGGGATCGGGCTCGGTCGTATCGGTGGGCATGCTTGGGTTGCCCTAGCAGTGGGAATTTCCCGGCGCCACGCCGCACAAACGCCTTTTCCAGAGGCATTTGGCAGGCTGCTTGTGCAAGGCTGCGCTCACTGTCATCACTGCCGCTTCGATGAACTGCCAGGAGAGTGCCATGCGCTGTGCCAGACTAGCCGCGCTAGCGCTGTTGCTGGCCGTCCAGGGTTGCAGCAAGAGCGCAGACGAAGCGACGACAATGCGCACGACATCCTCCGACATCAAAGAAGAGTCGGCCCCGGCCGCGCCACCTCCCCCGGATGCATCGGCCAAACCAGGGGCGGTTAATGCCGCGCAAGCCCCGCAACCGGCGGCCATCCCGGTCAGCATGCCCAAGATAGCCTACGTCTATAACTTTGGCTATCGCATCGCGGAGAATGCCATTTCAGCGCTCCAGCGCAAGCACGCCGATCTCTGCGAAAGGCAGGGCCCCCAGGTTTGCCGCATACTTGAGATGCGCCAGTCGGGTGGAGAAGGCGACTACGGTACAGGCTCGCTGGCCCTGGCAGTCGCAGCGCCGCGGGCGCGCAGTTTTGGGGTGGAGCTGGGCAACGTTGCCGCTTCCGCCGGGGGTTCGGAAGTTTCCAATGCGATCAGCGGCGAGGATCTGTCCAAGCAGATCGTCGACACCGAAGCCCGGCTGCGCGCCCGCTCGCTTCTGCGCGACCGGCTGATGGAAGTGCTGGCGACCCGCAAAGGCACGGTTGCCGAACTGGTCGAGGCCGAGCGCGGTGTCGCGCAGGTCAACGAGGAGATCGATCAGGCGCGCAGCTGGCTGATCGAAATGCAGGGCCGCGTCGATTTCAGCCGGTTCGACATCAGCTATGCCTCGGGAAGCCCGTCGAGCGGCGGCTTTACCTCGCCGATTCGCGATGCGCTGGGCAGTGTCGGATCAATCCTCGGCATGCTGTTCGCCGCATTGATTGTCCTGGTAACGGTGCTGGTGCCGCTGGGACTGATCGGCTTTGGTCTGCGGTTGGCCTGGCGGAGAATGCGCGGGAGACAATCAATTGCGGAAAGCAAAGCGGAGAGTGGCGCGGGAAGTTAGAGCGCGATGCGAAAAAGTGGGCACCGGTTTTTTGCAATAAATCGCGCGGAAACAAAAGACTCTGGAGCGCGACGCGATTCAATCTAATCGCATCGTGCTCTAGCGCCGCTGCATATCGCGGCTTTCCCCCGGAATCGTCACCTCAATCCCGTCCAGCGCCGGGTCGAGCACGATCTGGCACGACAGGCGGCTGGTGCGGGTGACGCTGGCGGCAAGGTCAAGCATGTCTTCCTCGTCGGATGAGGCGGCGCCCAGCCTGGGGAACCATTCGGCGCTGACGATGACGTGGCAGGTCGAGCAGGCCATCTGCCCCTCGCAGGTGCCCTCAAGCGGCATGCCTTTAGCCTGAGCGACCGCCAGCAGGCGTTCGCCCTCTTCCGCCTCGACCTCGACGCGGACGCCATCGGGGGTAAGGAACCTGACCTTGACCAATGCTACACTCCTTGCGCCGCAGCACCGGCTGCGATGGTGCGGCAAGCCTCTTCGACCTCGTCTCTAGTCGTATATCGGCCAAAACCCAAGCGGATCGAGCTTTTTGCTGTGCGGGCATCGAGGCCGAGGGCGCTCAGCACCCGGCTCGGCTTGCCCGTGCCACTGCCGCAGGCGGAGCCGGCCGAAAAGGCGATGTGGCGCAGCTCGCTCATCAGGCGGGGGACGTCGAGCCCATTCAGGCGCAGGTTGAGATTGCCCGGCCAGCGCGCTGTCTCGCTGCCGTTCACCGTCCAGTCGGGCAGGATCGAGCGCGCCAGCGAGGCGAGACCCGCGAGATGCTGGTAGTCCTGCTCCATCCGGGCCGCCGCCAGTGCTGCCGCCGCGCCAAAACCGGCACACAGCGCCGGGCTCAGCGTGCCCGAGCGCAAGCCGCCCTCCTGCCCGCCGCCGTGGATCAGCGGTGCGACCTCGACACCATCGCGTACCCACAGCGCTCCGATCCCCTTCGGGCCATAAAGCTTGTGCGCGGTGATTGCGATGAGGTCCGCGCCCTCCGGCGGGGCGAGCTTGCCCGCCCCCTGCACGGCGTCGCACAGGAACAGAGCGCCGACGTCATGCGCGCGCTCGGCGAGCCGCGCGACCGGCTGGATCGTGCCGATCTCATTGTTGACCTGCATCACCGCGACGAGGCCGGTGCCGTCGGCAAATTCGACTTCCGCATCCACCAGTCCTTCCGGACCCACGGCAAGTTCCTGCAGCGCCGCGCCGCTGGCCAGCGCGGCATTGA
>JANMCD010000108.1:0-1872 GCA_031360905.1 Novosphingobium sp. | reverse complement strand
AGGCCCTGCGCGAAGGATTCGATTTCATCGCCGGTGGTATTTTCCGTCGCGGCGACAAGCAGCCCGCGCTCCAGATCGGCGGTGCCCGGATACAGCCGGCCGAGCGAAACCCCGGCTAGCACCTGCCGGTCAGCAAGCTGGCGCACCACTTCGCGCGCATCGGTGGAAAGAATGAGGGTGAACTCGTTGAAATAGGCCGTGTTAAGCAAAGTTACACCCGGCACCCGCGCCAACCGCGCCGCAGCTGCCTGCGCGCGGGCGTGGTTGACGCGCGCCAGCCTGGCCAGTCCCTCACCGCCGAGAAGTGTCAAATGAATACTGAAAGCCAGAGCGCAAAGCCCGGAATTCGTGCAAATATTGCTCGTCGCCTTCTCGCGCCGGATATGCTGTTCGCGGGTCGACAAGGTCAGCACGAAGCCACGCTTGCCATCGGCATCGAGTGTCTCGCCGCACAGCCGCCCCGGCATCTGGCGGACGTATTTCTCGTTGCAGCCGAACAGGCCAAGATAGGGCCCGCCGAAGTTCAGCCCGACACCCAGCGACTGTCCCTCGCCGACGACGATATCCGCGCCCAGGTTCCCCGGCGCTTCGAGCAGTCCCAGCGCGACCGGCTCGGTCACGACCACCACCAGCAGCGCGCCTTGGGCGTGGGCGGCATCGGCGATCGCGGCAAGATCGGGGATGCGGCCGAGGATATCGGGATATTGCACCACCGCGCAGGCGGTCTCGCCGTCCAGTGAGGCGATGAGATCGGCATCGTCGGGGGCGGCAACGAGCTGCGGCGAGGCTGTCACCAGCGCATCGCCGGTAAAGCGCGCCATGGTCCGCGCGGTCGCGACGTAATGGGGATGCAGGCCGGTCGAAAGCACCGCGCGCTTGCGCCTGGTCACCCGCCCGGCCATCGTGATCGCCTCCCAGCAGGCGGTCGAGCCGTCGTACATCGAGGCATTGGCGATGTCGGTGCCAAACAGCCGCGCCACCTGCGTCTGGAATTCGAACAGCACCTGCAGCGTGCCTTGTGCGATTTCCGGCTGGTAGGGCGTGTAGGAGGTGAGGAACTCGCCGCGCTGGATGAGATGATCGACCGACGCCGGGATGTGGTGACGGTAAGCCCCTGCCCCAAGGAAAAACGGAACGCTGCCCGCACTCATGTTGCGGGCGGCAAGCGCCGACATCTGGCGCTCGACCGCCATTTCGCTAGCATGGAGCGGCAGCCCCGCGATCGGTCCGCCGAGCCGGGCTTCTGGTGGAACGTCGGCGAACAGGTCATCGACGCAGGTAGCGCCAATGACGGCGAGCATGGCGGTGCGGTCGGCGGGAGTAAGAGGAAGGTAGCGCATCATCTACTCCGCATGATCACAGCAGGGGCTTCAAAGCCCAGCCGCGTAGGCATCGTAAGCCGCCCGGTCCATCAGCCCATCCAGCTCGCCCGGATCGGCGAGGGTGAGGCGGAACAGCCAGCCGCTCGCCTCGGCATCGCTGTTGACCAGTTCCGGCACGCCTTCGAGCGCCGGGTTGATCTCGGTCACCGTGCCGCTGACCGGGCTGTATACGTCCGAAGCCGCCTTGACCGAATCCACAACCGACACCGCGCCGCCCCGCTCGACGCTCTGGCCGACGACGGGTAGTTCGACGAACGTGATATCGCCAAGTTGGCCCTGCGCATAGTCAGTGATGCCAACTGTGCCAGACATTGGGCCGACATCGCCTTCGACGTCGATCCATTCATGATCCTTGGTGAAGTAGCGGCTCATCGGCAGTTCCTCAGCGGTGATAACGGTGGGGGACAAAGGGCAGCGGCACCACCGTGGCTGGCAAACGCCTGCCGCGGTTGTCCAGTTCCAGCCGCGTGCCGGGCGCGGAATGGACGGT